>CALATR010001007.1 GCA_937891875.1 uncultured Pseudomonadota bacterium
CCCCTGGTGGAGGGCCCGCCACTCCCTGGCCGGCCGAAACTGGAGACTGGAGACTGGAGACCGGCCCGCCACTCCCTCGCCCGCAGCAACGCGACTCCCGGTGGTCGGATCTCGGCCCGCCACTCCCTCACCCGCAGCAACGCGACTCCCCGTGGTCGGACCTCGGCCCTGCCACTCCCTCGCCCGCAGCGACGCGACTCCCCGTCGGCGGATCGAGACCCGCCCCGCTGCTCCGCGCGCCAACCCGCCTCAGGCCCCCTTCACCCGCTCCAGCGCCGCCTGCGCCCGGCCGTACTCGGGGTCCGCCTTCAGGGCCGACTGGTAGCAGCGCTTCGCCTCCGCCGGATCCCCCATGCGCTCGTGGCACAAGCCCAGGTTGAACCAGGCTGTCCGACGATCGGGCGTGACCTCGGTGACCTTGGTGAACTGCTGGGCCGCCTCGACGATGCGCTCCATGCGGAAGAACACCCGGCCGGCGACGAAGCGCACGTCGTCCTTCGGGGACAGGGCGTAGGTGCGGTCGAGGACCTGGGCCAGGCACAGCGCGAGGTCCTGCTGCATCGCCGCGTTCGCCTCCCCGCACGCCTCCAGCACCTGCTCGCCGTAGCGGGCGAACACGACCGGGTCGTAGCCCGACACCCGCAGCAAGAGCAGGATCTGGGCGAGCGGCGTCTCCCCCTCCGCCTGGCGCACCAGCTTGAAGCCGCGGTGGTACTCGGCGGGGCCGAAGCTGTCGATGTGGTCGCGATACGCGCCGCGCAGCCGGCGGAACGGGGCCGTCTGGGTCGTGGCCGCTGCGATCGTGAAGCGGGTGTAGCGATTGCCGTGGGTGAGCATGACCCCGCCCAGCGAGCGTCCGACCGCGTCCAGGTTGGCCATGACCGAGAAGCTGCCGTGCTTGACCAGCGAGCCCAGGGTGCGGCCCTCCATGTCCCGGGGGGCGCGGTAGCCCTTGTCCCCCATGACCACGAGCATGCGCCCGTCGCAGCGGCCGCGGAGGTAGCGCAGGGCGCCGATCATGCCGGTGGGAAGCAGGATCTCAGCGTCGTCCAGCGCGCCCACGTAGTCCTGGAGGATGCCGTCCAGCACGGCGTCATCGTAGTAGGGCAGCCGGGTCGGGCGCTGGGTCTTGGACAGGTCCACGTCGCGGCTGGCCTCGGGATCCTCGGCGGTGCGCTCGGCGTCGGTGGGCATGCTGGCCCGGACCAGGACCTCGTGCAGACGGCCGTCGCGCACGGCGAAGGCGTCCTGGCGCAGGGTGTCGACCACGTAGTTGGCCACCACGATGACCGGGCCGTCGACCTGATCGAGGGTCTCGCCGCTGTGGCGCAGGGCCAGGGGCGCGGGGTCGTCGGCGTCGAAGCGAGCGCAGTCGAGCCGGCCCTCGGCGAAGGCGTCGGCGAGGTCGGGGTGAGCGAGCCAGGCGTCGACGTTGGTGTCGGTGAAGTCGGTGAGCACGACCCGGAACGGCGGCAGCTCGCGATCGCGGGACAGCAGGGCGAGCTCGTGGGAGAGCAGGAAGCCGAGGCGACCGCTGCCCGCCCCCATCTCGACCACGTGGATCGGGCCCTCCGGCAGGCCGCCGCCCTCGCCGGTCATCGCCTTCAGATCCTCGACGTAGGCCGCGATCACCCGCGCGTAGCTCTTCGCGACGTACGCGTTGGTCGTGACGTAGTGAGGCACGACCCCCTTGCTCCAGGCGTCCTGACCGGCGTGCTCGAAGTACCGGCGCTGGATGTCCCACACGACCGACTCAGACAGGCGGGTGGACGGCTCCAGCGGGATCTGCTCGCTCATCAGGACCTCCGGGTCGCGCGAGCGTAGCGTGTCCCCAGCAACCTGGCGCTGCGGAAAAGTACTGGCCGATGGTGTCGAGGGCGTGTCACATTGAGGGCAAGCAACCGTTCCCCTGCCCGGAGGCGCCGTGTCCAAGCGCACCGTCGCCGCGAGACCTCGCCAGCAGGACAAGCGAGACACCCCCCAACCCGAGCCCCGCACGCCCATCACCACGATGGTGCGACGGTATCGCCCGCCCGCCGCCCAGTGGGGGTTGTGGGAGCTGCCGGATAGGATGGGAATCACGGTGCTGAGGCAGGGAGAAG
>CALATR010001008.1 GCA_937891875.1 uncultured Pseudomonadota bacterium
GCGCCCACCCGGCCAACGCCGCCGGCTCGGTGGTCACCGTGTCCGCCCGCGTGGCCCGCCACGAGGGCGATCCCGACCTGTCCGCCGACGTGGTGCTGGAGCGCGCCGACCAGGCCCTGTACCACTCGAAGGAGCACGGCCGGAACCGCGTCACGACCTGGCTCATCCACGACGAGGCGCTGAAGAAGACCGCCTGAGCCACGGCTCGTCGCGGCTCGTCTGCAGGTCTTGCCGCTGGCCGCGTCGGGCCGTACAACTGGCCCATGCGCGCCATCCTCCTGACGACCCTGTTGCTGGCCGGCTGCGTCGACCCCTGGGTGGGCACGTCGAGCCACGCTGCCGGCCACCCCGAACCCGTGACGCCGGTCACGGCCACCCTCGCGGACGACGGCGACGGAGCCCGCACCCCGCTGGTGCAGGCGCCCAGCCGCAGCGCCCTGCTCGAGGACGAGCGAAACACGATCGCCGTGTTCGAGGCCGCCTCGAAGGCCACGGTGTACGTGACCCAGACCCGGGTCGTGCGCGACTGGCAGCGCGGCCTGGTCGAGGTCCCCAGCGGCACCGGGTCGGGCTTCCTGTGGGACTCCGACGGCCACGTCGTGACCAACGCCCACGTCGTCAACGGCGGTCGCCACTTCCAGGTCACCCTGTCCGACGGCAGCACCCACCCGGCCACCCTGCGTGGGGTCGACACCTACAAGGATCTCGCCGTCCTGCAGATCGTCGAGCCTCCGAAGGGTCTGACCGCGGTCCGCCTGCCGCCGAAGGGCGAGGGGCTCTCGGTCGGGCAGAAGGCGATCGCCATCGGCAACCCCTACGGGCTCGACAACACGCTCACCACCGGGGTCATCAGCGCACTGGGCCGGGATGTCGAGGGCTTCGGCGGGGTCACCATCCGCGACATGATCCAGACCGACGCGTCCATCAACCCGGGCAACAGCGGCGGTCCGCTCCTGGACTCCCAGGGCCGGCTCATCGGCGTGAACACGATGATCTTCTCCCGGTCGGGCGCGTCGGCGGGCATCGGGTTCGCCGTACCCATCCGCACCGTCCGGCGGGTGGTCCCGCAGATCATCGAGCATGGCCGGCCCCTGCGCGTCGGCCTGGGCGTGCGCCTGGTGGAGCCCATCCACACGAGGCGGCGCGGCATCCAGGGCGTCGCCATCCAGACCGTCACCCCGGGCAGTCCGGCCGAGGCCGCCGGGCTCGTGGGACTGCGCCAGACCGAGCGCGGGCTGGCCTTCGGCGACATCATCCTGGCCATCGACGGAGAACGCATCGCGGACTTCGACGATCTCTACACCCAGCTGGACGACCACCCTCCCGGCGATGAGGTCGTCGTCACCTTGCTGCGCGAGGGGCGGACCGTGGAGCTCACCGTGGGCGTGGCCGTACTGGAATGAGTTGACTCCAAGGGATTAGTCTCCCCGCGAACCCCTTCGAACGACGGAGAGCCGCGGATGCCCGAGATCACCCAGGACAACGTCCAGCCCCTCATCGCCGACGTCCAGGCCAGCGGCCGCCGGGTGAGCGTGCAGTTCCGCTGCCCCGCCTCGGGGCGGGTCGTGCCCGCCCAGCACACGATGGGAGCCAAGGCGCCCAACCGGATGGCCCAGACCGCCCAGCGCAGCGTCATGTACGAGGTCCGCCGCGCGGTCGGGCCGATGCTGCGCGGCATCTTCGGCAACAACATGATGGGCCGCATGGCCGGCCAGATGGCGGACTCCGCCATGCGCAACGCGACCATGGGCGTCACCGGCACCGGCCGGCAGACCCTGTCCAACGCCGAGCAGCAGGAGGCCGTGCTGGAGGCGTTCCGCTCCGTGGCCGGGCAGTTCGTGTGGGACGGGCAGAACGGCCGCTGGATCGCCGCAGCCGCCGCCCGGGACCTCATGTCCCCGTTCGAGCTGCAGATCGCCGACGGCCCCATCGAGTCCAACTACGACAAGCAGGTCCTGGCGCGCATGCTGGTCGAGATCGCGGCCGCCGACGGAACCCTGGTCGAGTCCGAGCGCGCGTTCATGACCGAGTTCCTGACGCCGGACGTCGGCAGCGTCGAGACCCTGATGGAGCGCCCGCCCCTCACCCGCGCCGAGCTCGGCTCCGCCACCCGCGGCGCGGTCCGCGGCACCCTGTTGATGCTTGGCTGGGTCATGGCCCTGTCGGACGAGGACTTCGACCCCGCCGAGGCCAACAAGCTCGAGCACTTCGCCACCGGCCTGGGCCTGGTCGAGTCCCAGGCACTGGCCATGCGCGAGGCCGGCCAGGGCTTCCTGATGGACCAGGCGCTGGAGCGCATGTTCACCTGGGGTGGCCACGATGCCCACGCCCGCGAGCAGATGTACGCGCTGGCCGCCAAGCTGGGCATGAGCCGCGACGCCGCCGAGGAGGCGGAGGCCCGATACCAGCGGCGGAAGAATGGATAGCGATTCTTCGGGCCGCGCAGCGAGACCGGAGGCAAGGTCGATCCGACCGGTCAGTCAGAACGACCGCCTCTGCCCGACACCCTCCGATCGCCGCCCCACCCCAGCGAGTCCGTAGCTGACGGAGTCGACGTCAGCCGGGTCACGGTGCGACCTCCTGTCCGTTGACGCGGGACCCGCTCGCCGACTACACGGCCGTCCCACCTGTGAGTCCCCCCAGGAGCCCTCTCATGACGTCGACCCAGGCCGAGATCGATCAGAGCTACAGCGTCTCCAACGACTTCTTCGAGCTCTGGCTCGACGAGAACATGCACTACACCTGCGCGGTGTACGACCTCGACGACCCGGATCAGACGCTCGAGCAGGCCCAGGAGAACAAGGCCCGCTTCCTGTACGAGCTCGCCGAGATGGACGAGACCAAGACCATTCTCGACATCGGCTGCGGCTGGGGCTCCATGATCGACGTCGCCACCCGCATGGGCGTCAAGCGCGCCGACGGCATCACCCTGTCGACCGAGCAGGTCGAGTGGTGCCACAAGCGGAACATCGACAACGCTCGCTTCATGCTCAAGGACTTCTACGAGTACGAGCCCGAGGAGAAGTACGACGGCCTGGTCAGCATCTGCATGATCGACCACCTGTGCTCGCCCAAGCAGGCGCGCGAGAAGCAGGCCGTCAAGATCTACCGGGAGTACTTCAACCGCGCGGCCGAGTGGGTCGAGCCGGGCGGCGCCTTCGCCTTCCAGGCCATCCTCACCGACAAGCTCCCCCGCAAGCGCGGCGATCTCGAGGATCTCGCCTTCACCGCCGACGTCATCTTCCCCGGCGGCCGCAACCCGCGCCTCGAGGAGCTGATCATGGCGCTGCGGCCCAAGTGGGAGGTCGAGCAGCTGTGGATGCGCCGCATGCACTACCGCCGCACGACCAACGAGTGGTGGACCCGCCTCAAGGCCAACGAGGCGCTCATCCGCAGCAAGTGGGGCGATCAGGTCTACGACGACTACGACCGCTACCTCGGCACCTGCGTCAAGGCCTTCGACAACTACTGGTCGGGCCTGGTGCAGATGAAGCTCCGCCGCACGACGGACTGATCGGGGAGAGGAGCGGCGCAGCCGTCCGGCGGCCGGTGCCGCTGGAACGCGTCCCCCCAACACACGAAAGCCCGCGTTCACAGCTGCGAACGCGGGCTTCATCGTCTCAGGCGGACGCTACTCGCGGACGCACATCACGCCGTCCACCAGGCTGTCCTCTCCGGAGAGGCGCGTGTGGTGGGAGCGGCGCCAGACGCAGCCGCTGTTGCTGCTCCAGCGAGAGTCGTTCGTGGTCGCGTAGTAGTCGACGCCCGAGCAGCCCTCGCCGTTGAAGGCGAACTCCCAGTCGTCGGTGTAGCCGGGGGTGTTGAGCAGCGAGTTCACCACGTCCGCGCCGGCCATGGTCCAGCCCTCCGCGCAGTAGGTCGCGGTGTTGTCGCGGGCCTCGGACCAGGCGATCTCCTCGGTGTGGGCGCAGCCGACGGCGTCCGAGTTCCACACCACTTCGCTGGTGCCGTCCGCACAGCCCGACAGGGCGGCCACGTCGACCGTGTCCATGGCGTAGGACTCGTTGCCGAGGGCGTCGTAGGCGACCAGCGTGCAGTCCCAGGTGTCGTCGACCGCGGTGATGTCCGCAGGGACGGTGTCGTTGTCGAAGGCCGTCCGGGTGCCGCCGGTGAAGGGGGCGCCGTTGACCAGCCAGATCGCCCGGTAGGACACGGTGTCGCCCGGATCGGGGTCGACCGAGGGCGTGCCCAGCACACACTGCAGGTCGTCGGCCTCGGTGGGCTCCGCCGGCTCGATGGAGGCGGTCGGAGTTGTCGGCGGGCCGTTCACGACGTCGACGATCGGCGAAGAACGCCAGGGACCGGGCTCGCCGTCGTTGCCGCGCACCTTGACGTACACCTCGTCTCCGGCGTCGAAGCCGTCCTCGAGGGAGCCGTCGTAGCGGCGGGTGGTCTGGCCGGGCACGTCGGTGCCGTTGAGCACCCACTGGTACTCCAGGGTCACGGCATCCCCATCCTCGTCGAACACGGTGGCCACGACGGAGAGCGTGTCGTTGGTCGACGCCGTGTCCGAGCTCAGGCTCAGGGTGTTGACGATGGGCTCGGCGTTGCGGATGGTGAAGTCGAGGTAGCCGATCGGGCCCTCGTCATCGCCATCGAGCGGGGTGACCTCGATCCGCCACAGCTCGTCGACCCTGGTGGCGACGGGCGGCAGGGTGCGGACGGAGCTGCCATACCCCTCCCAGGTCTCGCTCTCCCGGTTGAACTTGACCCAGCGGTACTGCACGTACGCCGGGTCGTTGTCCGGGTCGGTCGCCCTGCCGGTGGCGGTGATGGCGTCGTGCGAGGTCGGGTTGGGCGGGTCGATGCTGACCGTAGCCGCGGGCGCGGCGTTGCCGATCTCGATGCTGGCCGAGCTGGTCCGGTTGCCCTTGCTGACCGTGACCGTCCACTCCTCGCCCTTGCGGGTGTTGTCGGGGCTCACGGTCAGGCCGGTCAGCTCCGAGACGGGCTCTCCGTCGACAGCCCACGACACGGTGTACTTGTCGGGGTTGTCGTCGTCGATCTGGACCCAGAGCTCATCGAACGTGTTCGCGCCTGCCGGGCCCACGATGAGTGCCGGACCTTCGGAAGCCTCGCCGCCGCAACCGGCGAGCAGAGCTAGTCCCAGGATGAGGTACGAGCGCATGGGGGGTCTCCTCCGCGTCAGCCCGCCGAGCGAGCCTGCTGGCCTGTGAGCATACCGTCAAGAAGCGTCGCTGTTGCCCCCCACGTGGCACCCGTTCGGAGCGTCTCCGTCGTCACGCCGTTGTGAAGGGCATTGTGGCGATGGCACTCGGACCGCGTCACCGACAGGGGGGACCCGCTGGATCCAGCGACCGGAGGGGCGCTGGGCAGCGGCATCGGCAGCGGTAGTGTGACAGATCCGGCGCCCGGTCCGCCACCCTGGTGACCCGTCGGCGACGGCCACGGTCTACGCGGGCGGTACGCCCTCGACGGTGGGCGACGCGATCCAGCGGGCGAAGCTCTGGTCGAAGCGGCCCTGCGCCTCCAGCAGCGCGAGCACCGAGTACAGCCCCCACTGCAGTCGCTGGATCAGCAGCCACTCGGGCCCCAGCCGGATCCGGCGCAGGTTGGGGTTGTCCCACAGCAGCACGTCCCAGGTGCGGCCGACGTACGCCTGGGTGAAGCGGAAGCCTTCGGTGACCATGGGCTCGTACAGGTAGTGGATGCTGTCGAACTGGGCGTCCCAGTCGATGGGCCCGGGCGCGACGAAGCCCATCTGGCTGAAGGCGTCGGGGAAGCGGGCCCGGTCGGACTGCAGCATGATGTCGGCGACGCCCTTCCAGCTGTCGACGAAGGACGCGGTGAAGTAGCGGACGCAGCCCCAGTCCAGCAGGCCGACCCGACCGTCGGGCAGGACCAGCACGTTGCCCGGGTGGGGGTCCCCGTTGAACGCAGAGTGGGCGAAGATGCTCCGGAACGCGATGTCGAACAGGACCTCGCCCACCTGGTTGCGCTCGGCCTGGGTGGCGCGGTCGCGGAAGGTGTAGAACCCGTCACCGTCGAGCCACTCCATCGTCAGCACGCCGGTCGCGGTGCGCTCGGCGATGACCTCGGGCACGACCACCCGCGGATCGTCGGCGAGCAGCCTGCGGAAGTGGGCCTGGTTGCGGGCCTCCCGGCCGTAGTCGCACTCCTCGATCATGCGCTGGCGCAGCTCGTCGACCAGCTGCCGCCCCGACGTCGCCATGCCCAGCGACGCCAGCGCCCCCATGCGCCGCAGGTTGGACAGGTCGGTGTCCAGGGTGTCGAGCATGCCCGGATACTGGACCTTCACCGCCACGTCTCGCCCATCGAAGCGCGCCCGGTGCACCTGGCCGATGCTTGCCGCCGCCGCGGGCTCGCGCTCGAAGTGCTCGAACAGGGCCTCGGGCTCGTCGCCAAGCTGGGCGATGATCTGCTCCCGCACGCGCTCGTACGGCATGGGAGCGGCCTCGCGCTGCAGGCGGCGCAGCACCCGCTGGCCCCGCTCGGGCATGGCGCCGTCGAGGTAGCTGACCATCTGGCCGAGCTTGAGCACGAGGCCCTTCATCTGGTCCATCTCGCCGGCGAGGCGCTCGAAGGCATCGGCGGTGGCCTCGTTGGCCGAGGCGTCGTCCATGCCCAGCCGCCTGCGGACGGCCGCACTCGCCGCCCGGCGCCCCAGGCTCGCGGCGATACGCCCGGTCTTGAGGGTGCGGCGGGTCCAGGAGGTGGGGGGCTTGTCGAAGTCGGACATGGGCCGGCTGTATCCATCATCTCCTGCAACGTCGCCACGCACTGCACGGCTGCACCGGGGCGCTTACGTTCGGGCCTTCCCGGAGGAGACGTGCTCGCCGAAATCCGCCGCAAGGTCGACGCCCGCACCTCGATCGGCCCCCAAGAGGCCGCCTGGCTCTTCGAGCACGCCTCGGACGAGGACCTCAAGGAGCTGGCCACGAAGGTCAAGGCCCGCTTCAACCCCGTCGACGAAGCCACCTACCTGATCATGGCCATCGTCAACTACACGAACGTGTGTGTGGCGCGCTGCGACTACTGCAGCTTCTACCGCTTCCCTGGGGCGGCCGACACCTACCACCTGTCCACGGATCAGGTCTGCGAGCGGATCGATGCGCTGACGGAGCTCGGCGGCCAGCTGGTCGGCTTCAACGGGGGCTTCCACCCCGATCTTCGCGTGGACGACTACATCGAGCTCTTCCGCACGGTGCGCCAGCGCTACCCCCAGCTGGCGTTCTACGAGATGACCGTCGCCGAGTTCATGTTCGTCACCAAGCGCTCGAAGCTGTCCTACGCGGAGTCGGCCCGGCGCTTCCGCGAGGCCGGCACCCGCTGGATCACCGGCGGCGGCGCCGAGATCCTCACCAACAGCTTCCGCATGCGCCACAGCCCGGGCAAGTACGAGGCCGAGGACTACTACGCCGCCCAGGAGGCGATCCTCGACGCGGGCCTGGGCAGCACGGCGACCATGGTCATCGGCTTCGACGAGACCCTGGACGAGCGGGTGCAGCACCTGGTCGACCTGCGCGACTTCCAGGCCCGCACCGGCGCCCGCATGCCGAGCTTCCTGTGCTGGACCTACAAGCCCTGGAACAACGACCTCGGCGGCGAGGAGATCTCCACCGAGGAGTACCTGCGCTGGCTCGCGGTCAGCCGGATCTTCCTGGACAACATCCCGCACATCCGCGCCAGCGTGCTCACCCAGAACGAGCGCGCGCTCGAGGGGCTGCTCTACGGCGCTGACGACTTCGACCTGCCCACCGAGGACGAGGTCACCCAGAAGGCGGGAGCGACCATCAGCCACCAGTTCGAGCAGGTGCTGGCCGCGGCCCCTGAAGGGATCCGCACCGTGCAGCGGGAGCCCTGGCCGGTGTGGACCGAGCTGCAGGACGCGGCGAAGTAGTGTCGCTGGGCCCGCCAGCACCGGACCGATCGTCCAGGCGGCCGCTGGTGTTGGCGGCGCTGATCGGGATCGGTGTGGTGGCGGCGGGCCTGGCCGTGTGGGGCCTCGTGAACGCGTGGGAGCCCCGGACGCCGGACGCGATCGTCGTGCCCGACAAGGACGTCGCCGCGGAGGACGCAGCCTGGCGCGACCGGATCGACACCTGGGCGGACGACGGCGTGCTGGACGAACACTTCGGCGAGCTGGTCCGCTACCTCGCGACGGTGGACGACGGGGACCCGACCCTGACCTGGCACGCCGCACAGCTGGCGTTCGACCGGGAAGAGTTCGACGACGCCCACCGCTGGGCGGAGCGGACCCTGATGCGGGCACCCGACGACTGGGGTGCCGAGCAGCTCGACCGGGTCTACTGGCTGCGGGCGAACGCGGGCCTGCGCGGGGGCTTCGCCGCGATCGACGCTGGCGAGGACCAGCGGGGGTTCGAGCTGTCCGAGCGCACCCACGAAGACGTCGTCGACTGGCGCAAGCACCGGCTGGCCCACGGGATGGACGACGTGCTGCCGCGCACCATCTGCATGGACCAGTGGGGCGACGTGGGGTGTGGGGAGCTCTGAGCGCCCTCTACTCCAGGTCCTCCCACCACGCGGACAGGTCGATCGCCTCCTCCTCGAAGGGTGGGATGACGACCGTCACGTCCTCGGCGAAGGCACCGACGCGCAGGTAGCCCTCCTCCTCCCAGCGGAAGACCTCGACCGACCGGGCGCCCGGGTCGATGATCCAGAACCAGGGCACGCCGGCGCGGTGGTAGATGTCCGCCTTGATCAGCCGATCCCGGCGGACGTTGCGCGCTCCCGGAGACAGCACCTCGCAGGCCCAGTCGGGCGCCTGGGTGTGTCCGCCGCCGGTCGGTCGCTCGA
>CALATR010001009.1 GCA_937891875.1 uncultured Pseudomonadota bacterium
CCGACAGCAGGCTGATCCCGACGATGAGCCAGACCTGATCGGCGGGCACGAAGAACAGCGCGAAGGCGAGCGCGTTGGTCGCGATGGAGAGGATCACGTACAGCACGTGCTTGGAGGCGAGGCGGCTGAGCGGGTCGGTCAGCAACACCCCCGCCAGGAAGGCGAAGCCGCTGGTCGTGAGGAAGGTCGAGACGAAGGCCTCACGGGAGGACAGATCGAGGCCGAGCACGGAGAAGCCGCTGGGATCGACGTAGTACTGCAGGTAGTACAGGCCGGTCGCCCCGCGCATCGCGAGGGCGAAGAACAGGATGGCGGTCAGGCCGAACAGGATCAGCAGCGGTCGATTGCGGGCTTGAGAGGCCAGATCCTGGCCGAGCTCCGACCAGGAGCGTGCCTCGGGGGCGACCCGCTCCTTCGTGCTGGCGAAGCACAGGCCGAAGAGCAC
The DNA here is from genome assembly GCA_937891875.1 of uncultured Pseudomonadota bacterium. Taxonomy (GTDB): domain Bacteria; phylum Myxococcota_A; class UBA796; order UBA796; genus REDI01. Next base: position 446 of record CALATR010001009.1, read on the forward strand.
GATGGCGACGACCCCGAACACCATCATCGTGTACGACCAGCCGGCGGCATCGTCCCCGCCGCCCAGCAGCGAGACCAGCCAGGGTGCGCCGAAGGAGACCGCGAGCCCGCCGGTGAAGGCGCCGACGAAGCGGTAGGACGCGATCGACGTGCGCTCCCGGGTCGAGGTCGAGATCACGCCCATGAGTGCGGAGTAGGGGATGCCGATGGCCGTGTACGCCGTCATCATGAAGATGTAGGTGACGTACGCGTAGACGAGCTTGGGGGTGGCGGACCAGTCCGGCACGGTGAACGCGAGCACGCCGGCCAGCGCCATCGGCAGGGCCGCCCAGACGAGCCAGGGTCGGTAGCTGCCGAAGCGGGTCCGGGTGCGGTCGGCGAGGATGCCCATGAGCGGGTCGTTGATGCCGTCCCAGACGCGCGCGACCAGGAGCATGGTCCCGGCGGCGGTCGGCGAGATGCCGAAGACGTCGGTGTAGAACACCATCAAGAAGACGTCGAAGACGCGCCAGTACAGGTTGAGCCCGGCGTCGCCGAGGGCGTAGCCGATCTTCTCGAAGGGGGAGAGGCGCGCGTCGGACATGGGAGAGCCTGTGGGCGCCGAGCCTACCTCGACGCGGACACCGGCTTGCTCGCGCACTCCTGGTAGGCGTAGGCGAACCCACCGCCCGAGCCGCCGCTGACCCACTGGATCGGCACCAGGTCGAAGAAGCGGTCGTCCTCCTCGAGGTGCACGCTGGCGGTCGAGCCCACCGAGTAGGGCGGCGCCGTGCGCACCGAGTCCCGCCAGCTCCCGTAGTCCTCGAGGAAGGAGGAGCTGCAGTCGGTGGAGCTCCAGCTCGTGCCCGCCGGGGTGCCGGTCTCGCTGTCGTACTCGAACTCCTCGACCGCGTTGTAGGGCCCCTCGATGTCGCCTCGGGTGAGGCACACCGTGGTCGAGCCCCCGGGGCACATCTGGTTCTCGGCCAGGGTGGGGTCGGCGTAGCTCTGCTTGCGGAAGAAGGTCCAGTCTCCGCAGTAGCCGTGGTCGGCGGTGGCGCGGGGGTCGTAGTTGGCGTTGCCCGCGGTGGTGCAGCCGGGGATCAGGGCGCGGCTGCGGGTGTAGGCCACGCCGGCCCCGTCTGCGCCGCCAGTCCACTTGGTGATGACGACGTCGTAGTACAGGTCGGTGCCGACGATGTGCAGGGACAGCGGCTTGCCGATGGCCGATCGGGGATCGCTCTGCACCGCCTTGGTGAACGTGTCGTAGTCGTCGGCGGTGACGTGCTCGGTCCGTCCGGCCGCCCACTCCGTGCCCGCCGGGCTCGCTCCGGTGGCCTCGGACTCGGTGGCGATGTTGAACATCGACTTCGTGGACGCGCGGGTCAGGCAGACGTCGTCGGTGATGCAGTCCTGGTTGATGGGCAGGGTGTGGTCCTCGCCGCCGGGCTTGTCCCACGCGATGGTGCGCGCGATGGTCAGGCGGTAGTCGCCGTTGTTGGCCTGGGCCCAGTACGTGAACATGGCGGCCCACTCCCAGCGCCGGCGCTCGTCGGTCTCGGTGTAGCGAACGCCGAAGGTCTCGAAGGCGTACGCCGAGAGGTTTCCGCCGTACAGGCTGTCGAACGTGCCCCAGGCGCCGGAGGCTTCGTCGGGAAGGTCCTCCGTGAAGTCCATCGACACCAGCGCAGCGCCGGTCAGCGGGCCTCCCGAGGACGCGCGGCC
>CALATR010001010.1 GCA_937891875.1 uncultured Pseudomonadota bacterium
ATCCTGGCCGCGGAGGCCCGGGCCGAGGCGACCATCAAGCTCCGCGAGGCCGAGGCGCTGGGCTACGCCAAGCTGAAGGACGTGCTCGCCGGATCCGCCGACCCCCAGCTGCTGCGGGTGCTCGAGCTGCAGACTGCACACCGGGTCGGAGAGAAGCTCGCTGACGGCAAGGCGACCAAGGTCTTCCTGCCCGCCGGCGTGGAGAACGTCTTCGGCCTCGTCGCCGGTGCCTTCGATGCGGCGAAGGACGCGCGCTGAGCCGCGCTCGTCCCGTCCCGCACCGACTGCCGATCGCCTCGGCGCTGCCTGCACCATGGGAATCCCTTGACGGATCGTGGACATAGCACCGATGGGATCGGGCACCGCCGCGACCTTGTGGATCCTTTGGGGTGACGGTGGCAGACCGAGGCTCTACAATCCACCGACGTAAGAGCCCCCCGTAGCCGGTCCGGGGCTGACTCGATCAGCGGAGACCCCCCATGCGACTGCTTCGCGCATCCCTTGCACTTGGCCTGTTGGCCTCGACCACCCTCGCCCTGTCGGCGTGCAATCCGGAGGAGGAGTGCGCGTATGAGCGCCCCGTCGCCCGGATCACCAAGACGGAGGGCGAGCTGGTCGTGCAGAAGAACATCGTGCTCTCCGGCGAGGAGGACTCGACCATCTCCTGCGACCGCGAGCACACCTTCTCCTGGACCTTCCAGGCGGTGCCCGAGGGCTCGGCGATCACCGACTCCATCTTCCAGGCCAACAACACGCCCAAGGCCGGCGTGCAGACGCTCCAGCTGGACGTCCCCGGCACCTACGTCATCCGGATGTTCATCTTCGACGGCGAGAAGAACTCCGTCGAGGCCATCTACGTCATGGAGGTCGGCGCGGACAACCTGGCCCCCGAGGCCGACGCCGGCCCCGACCAGGCGACCACGGTGGGACAGCTGGCCACCTTCGATGGCTCGGATTCCTACGACCCCGAGGGTGACCTGCAGGTCTACCGCTGGCTGCTCGAGGAGGCCCCCCCGGGCTCGGAGCAGGACTCCGGCAACATCTTCGGCGCCGACAGCGACTCCGCCCAGTTCGTGCCCGACGTGCCCGGCATCTACGTGTTCAGCCTCGAGGTGCGCGACGAGTTCACCTGGTCCAACAAGGACTTCGTGAGTCTGGTCGTGCCGACCGACAACGAGGCGCCCATCGCCGAGGCCAGCGATCCGGACGACCCGACCGTCGAGTTGACGCCCTGCGAGTCCCAGGACCCGATCAACCTGAACGGCACCCGCTCCTACGATCCCGACGGTGGCACCCTCACCTACGAGTGGAGCCTGCAGAGCGCGCCCGACGGCTCCGCAGCCAGCGATGACGACTTCACGGACCGGTCCGACCCGCGGCCCCGCTTCTTCGCGGACGTCCCCGGCGACTACGTCTTCGAGCTGCGCGTGCACGACGGCGAGCTGTGGTCCGCCTGGGACACCATCACGGTGACCCTGCAGGACCCCGAGCTGAACACGCCGCCGGTCGCCGACGCCGGTGAGGACATCCTCATCGAGGCCGAGGCCTTCTGCCGCGAGACCACCAGCGGGTACAAGTGCAACCCCTGCCCGGACGTGCCGTTCGAGCTCGACGGCTCCGCCAACTCCTACGATGTCGACGGTGACCAGCTGTCGTACCTGTGGGTGCAGACCGGCGGCCCCAGCCTGACCATGTCCTACCCGACCGGCCCGGTGAACAGCGCCTACCCCGGCGCGGTGCCCGCCAGCCTCGGAGACAAGGTCACCCTGCGCTACACCCTGGACATGCGCGTCTCGGACTGCGGCGGTGAGTCCACGGACACCATCACGCTGACCTACACCTGCCTGGGCTCCGACTAGACCCGTCGCTCCGAGGCCGACAGAGGGTCTCCCTCTGTGAGCAAGCGTCGCGCCCCCGCAGCTGCGGGGGCGTTCGCGCTAAGGGGTCTGCGGAGGTGCCGTGCGCTGGGCCTTGCTGCCGCTCTTGCTGATCCCCGCCGCCCGAGCGGCTGACGACGCGGAGCCGGTCGAGCCGACCGCCCTCTCCATGCAGCTGTGGGGGCCGCCCGCGCTGCGTCCTCATGCCCGCGCCCTCACCGTCTTCTTCGACGACGACGGCAACCGCTGTGTCGCCGATCGCGCGGGCCTGCACTGCGTCGACGACGAGGGCGACGAGGTCTGGGGCGTCGACCTGGACATCGACGATATTCGTCTCGGAAGCTCCCAGATCGCCGTGGACAACGGTGGGCGTTGGGTGGTGCTGGACCGCGGGGACGGCTCCCCGGTGGACGTGGGCGATCTGTCCGAGGTGGAGGTGGCGTTCGACCACGCCGGCGAGCTGGTCCGCTTCAGCGAGGGCGAGGTCGTGCTGGCGGACGGGAGCGTGCTGGAAGCACCCGACGACGTCGTCGTCACCGACGTGGTCGTCACCTCTTCCGGCCGCGCCGGCGCGTTCGACGAGGACGGGGGCCTGGTGTGGCTCGACACCGGCCAGCGGGTGGACCTGGACGTGGGAGCGGGCGGCTTCCTGCAGCCGGTGACCCTCGACGACGGCGGCCTGGCCGTGCTGGACGGGGATGGTCTGGTGATCGTGGACGCGATGGGCCGGATCGTGGACGTGGACGTGGACGGCGACGTCGTACACCTGGCCGAGGGCGAGCTGTGGGTCGCGACCCCCGACGGGGTGCTGGCGGTGGATCCCCGCACGGGGGCCATCGACGAGGACACGGTCGCGGACGGGGCGTTTGTCGCGTTCGAGCAGGACGGGGACGCGCTGATCGCCCTGGGGCGAGACGGGCGGATCACCGCACTCGAGGGCGACGCGCTCATCGGCCCCCTCGGGCATGCGTCCGCGGTGGTGGCGCTCGCCCAGGGTCCGGGCGGCGGGCTCGCCAGCGTCGACGAGGACGGGCGGGTGCTGCGCTGGCGCGACGGGGTGCCGACCGAGGTCGCGGTCGACCGCGCGCGGGACGTGGCCTTCGCCCCGCTCGGCAAGGACGGGACGGCCCTGTGGATCGCGACCCCGTCCGAGCTGGTCGTGCTGCCTCCCGACGGACCCGCCCGCCGCCTGCCCCACCCGGGCGCCCACCTCCTCGCCCTGCCCGACGGCGTGCTGGTCGGAGACGGTCAGCGCCTCGTCCGGCTCGATTCCGAGGGCGCCGAGGTGTGGCAGGCCGACGTGCTCCACGACCGTCGCCCCGTGCTCGCCGAGGGGGTCGTGCTCTCGGTCGCACCCGACGCCCTCACCGTGCTCGACGCTGCGACCGGCGTGCGCCGCCGCCGCCTGCCTCTGGTCGAGCGCACCCTGGCCGCGGCCGGCGTCGCCGTGGGTGGCCTCGTGCTGGTCGGCGAGGTCCCCGATCTGGCCGCCACCGGGCACTTCGGCGGCTGGCGCCCAGGCGGCCTCGCACCCACCCCCTACGCGGTCGCCCACGCCGCCGTGCCCGCCCTGTCGCCCGACGGACGCTGGGTCGCCTGGTCTGGCGGGCGCGCGGATCTCGAGCTGCGCGGGCTCGAAGGCTGGCCGGTCCTGGCCCGGGGCTCCCGGTCCGACCCCACCGACCTGCGCGACCACCGCTCCGCCTTCCTGGCCACCGCAGACGCGGTCTGGATCGGCCGGGATGACGGCCGCATCGAGCGCTGGGACGTGGCCTGGGCGACCGGAGACACGGATCTCCCAAGGTTTTCCGCCTACGCCCAGCTGGACGCCTTCACCGAGCCGCCCCCCGGCCCCCCGCCGGCGAGCCTGCGGCCCCTGGACGCGGCGCTGGTCGCGGCGGCGGTGCACCCGAGCGGTGCCGTCGCGGTCGCCATGCCCGCCCTGGCGACGGTCGCCCCGGACGGGGCCCGCACCGTGCCGGTGGTCGACCCGCCCCTGGCGGTCCAGGCGCTGCTGTGGGATCCCCGCCTCGGCCTGGTGGCAGGCGGCGCCGATGGCCGCGTCATCGCGGTCGACGACAACGGCGAGGTCCGCGAGCTGGGCAGCGCGGCCGGTCCCATCACCTCCCTGTGCGCGACCGAGGACGCCGTGGTCGCGGGAGGTGCGTTCGGACTGTGGATCCGCGCGTCCGACGGGAACGTGCGCCGGGTCGCCCCGCCCCGTCCGGAAGCGACCACGTCGGGCCACGCGGCGTGTGGCCCCGACGGCCAGCTCGCCTTCGAGGACGGCGTCGAGGTGCGCGAGCTGGGTGAGGCCGGCTGGACCCCGGTCCGCAGGCGCCACCCGGGCGGCACCCGATCGGTGGTGTGGCTCCCCGACGGCACCCTGGCCACCGGGGGCGTCGACGAGACCGTCGTGGTCTGGGACCCCGTCCGCGGCCAGGCCCTCTACGTCCTGGAGGGCCACCTGGGTCCGGTCACCCACCTGGCGGTCGACCCCGTGGGGGCGCGCCTGCTCGCCGGCAGCGACCACGGCGCAGTCGTCTGGGACCTCGCCGCCCTGAAGCCCATCGCCCGGCTGGGCGAGGACGTCGCCCCGGTCGCCATCGCGCTCGCGCCGGACGCGGAGCAGGCCTGGATCGTAGGTCCGAAGGGCACGATCCGTGAGTACGTGCTGCCGGAGGTGAAGGGCGGCGACCTCGGAGCGGAGGGCGTGGAAGCGCGGTGAGGGTGGGCTCGTCGTGGCTGGACCGGATGCGGCGGTAGATCAGGCTCGAAGCAGGAGCCTGGCAGTAGTGGGCTGCGGGCGGCGAGCCGCACCCTCACCACGAAGGCACGGAGACGCGGAGGGGCACGGAGAGAGGAAGCCAACGTCGAGGCGCAATCTGCTGGCTTCGGCTCGAGATGGCCTCGAACGGCTCTTCCCGGCGATCGGTCGTCCTCTCGGCTGAAGCGCCACAGCCGACCCGACCGAGAGGACGGGCCTGCGCCTGGTACGACTCCGCGAGTCCCCCTTCCACGGACCCGCCAGGACGACTCCCCACGCGCCGTGCACTCCCCCCTCCGTGCCCCTCCGCGTCTCCGTGCCTTCGTGGTGGGGGCAGGGCAGACCGCGCGGACCTTCCGCGCTCTCCCCTTCATCACCTCGCGGTGAGCTCGTCCCGCTCCCCCCTCAGCCCCTCCCCACCACCGGATGCTCCTTCACGTCGACCTCCTGCGGCCGCCACAGCACGTCGAGGTGCTCGAGCAGGCGGCACAGGCGGCGGGCGTCGGAGCCGGGGACCCGGTGACGCTGGAGGTGGTCGACGAGCTCGCGGCCGCGGAAGGGGCGGCCGATGTGCTGGAGCCACTCGCCGGCCAGGGCGGCGGGGCCCTCGGCGAGCGGCAGGCCGGGGCGGCTCGGGTGCTTCCAGGTGACCGGGGTCGCCCGGGCGCCCGACCACATCGTGCGCACGCCGCGCTCCAGGGTGCCCTCGGGGTTGAGCGCGAAGGCGGCGGCGTCGACCTGGGCGTCGCCGATGCGGGGACGGAGCGGCACGCCGTGAGCCGCCGTGAGCAGGTCCCAGGTGCGGGGCTTCGATCCGCCGATCACCTCGGCGGCGGCGGCCCAGCCGTCGACCGGGCTGCCCTCGACCGGCACCGCCGCGGGGTCGGTCCAGCGCACGAAGGACAGGCCGGCACCCTCGACCAGGGCGCGCAGCTCGTCGAGCTCGTAGCTGACGAACTGGGGGTGCAGGTAGCGGTCGACGAACTCCACGTCGCCCATGGTGGCCGCCTCGGCAAACGCCAGGTCCAACGCCGGGCCTGACGCACGAGCGGCAACCAGGGC
>CALATR010001011.1 GCA_937891875.1 uncultured Pseudomonadota bacterium
ACCCTGTTGCACGGAGGAGGGGCGTGAGACCTGATGATCCGGTGGCCCGCGAGCTCGCCGCGTACGAGCACCTGCAGCGGAACAGCAGCGGCACCCAGGCCCGGGAGCGCCACGACCTGCCGGGCCCGCGTCCTGGCGAGGCCCGGCGCGCGCCCCAGCCGTTCGCCGACGGCACCCTGCCCAAGGGCATCCGGCTGCACAGCTCGCTCGACGGCGAAGAGCTGTACCTGTCGCGCACCCGCGAGACCTACATGATCCAGGCGGCGGTCGTGCTGGCGATCGTCACCGTGGGCGTCTTCGTCGCGGGCATCATGGGCGGGCTCCGCGAGCTGTCCTTCCTGGTGTTCGTCCTCGCCTTCGGCGGCGCCTTTGGCCTGCAGTGGGCGCACAAGAAGTTCCGCAAGGCGCCCCCCCAGGTCGTGCAGCTCTCCCACCGCGGCGTGGTCGTCGACGGCACCCTCGTCAACTGGGACGACGTGCGCGCCGTGCGCCGCCTGCACACGGGCCGTGGCGGTGCCGTGGTCGTCAACACCGAGGACGACGGCGTCATCCTCGGCGGCGAGCTCCGCCCGTCCGGGGTCGACTTCCTCGAGGAGCGCATCGCCACCCACCGGGCCCTGGTCCAGGGCGGCACCATGGACGAGGAGGGGCGCGAGGCGCTGGAGCAGCTGCGGCGGCGCTGAGTGCAGAGCTGCCTCACCCCCGCGCGCCCACCGTGACAGCGCGCCACACCGCCGGACGCCCGCCCGAGCGCTGATCCCGCAGATCGCCCGGACGACCGAAGAGATCGTCGCACACGCCATCCTGGCACACCCCTCGCAAGGCGCCACGCCGAACCGAGGAGGTGTGTGTGTTCCGTCTGATCTCCCTCTGGCCCGTCGCCTTGCTGGCCGCGTGTGGCTCGAGCCCCCACGTCGACGCCGACGTCGCCCTCACCGGCGCGCGGACGTCCGAGTTCATCCGCACGGCGCCCAGCGACGGGATCGCCGTGCCCACCCGCATCGACGCGCCCGGCCGCGTGGTCATCCGCAGCGACGCCGACGCCCGGGTCTCCCCGCCCGGCGCGGGCCGGGTGCGCGCGGTGATGGTCCGCGAAGGATCGAGGGTCGAGGCCGGAGATCCGCTCCTGGTCCTCGACTCCGGAGACGCGGCCCGGGACCGCGCCGAGGCCGCCGCGGCGGACGCAGATCTCCGGGCGACGAGAGCGGAGCTCGAACGCCAGGATCGCCTCGCAGCCAGCGGGGTCGGCCTCGAGGTCGAGCGCCTGCGCGCCCTCGCCGATCTGCGCCGCGCCGAGGCCGCCGTCGCCGGAGCCCGCGCCGCCGCCGAGCTCCATGGACCGGGCGCCGGAGGCACGGTCACCCTGACCGCCCCCATGGCCGGCGTGGTCGTCGACGTGGACGCTCGCCCCGGGCTCGCCGTGACCGGGGACAGCCCGCTGATCTCGGTCGCTCACACCGAAGCCCTGCTCGTGCGCCTCGACGTCTACGAGGACGAGCTGCGCCGGGTCGAGGTCGGCCAGAGCGTGCTCCTGACCGCCACCGACGGCTCGCTCCCGGTGCCTGGCCGGGTCGTCGAGGTCGCTGGCGCCGCCAGCCCCGCGTCCCGCCGCGGCCCCGTCCTGGTCGACTTCGACGCCGTGCCCACCGGCTGGGTCGCCGGTCGCCTCGTGCGCGGCCGCATCGAAGCCGCCCCGGTCGCCCCCATCGCCGTGCCCGTCTCCTCGGTCGTCATCCGACCAGATCGCCGCCGGGTCGTCTACGTCGAGGACGGAGACGGCTTCGTGCAGCGCGCGGTCGACGTCGGCCCCGTCGTGGACGGCATGGTCCCCGTCATCGACGGGCTGGACCCCGAGGACAACGTCGTCGTCGAGGGCGCCCTGCTGGTCGACGCCATGGCGGATCGCCTGCTCTGAACCCCCACTCCCCGGCGTTCGATCGCCCCGGAGGATCCGTGATCTCTCTCGTCGTCCGTGCCTGCGTCGAGCGCAGCACGCTGGTCGTGGTGCTGTGGGCGGTCGCTGCCGCCCTCGGCTTCTACGCCTTCCGCAACACCACCATCGAGGCCTTCCCCGACGTCACCAACGCCCAGGTCACGGTCATCGGCCAGCTCCCTGGCATGGCGCCCGAGGAGGTCGAGCGCAGCATGACCATCCCGCTGGAGCGCGCCCTGGCCGCCGTGCCCGAGACCTTGTCCATGCGGTCGGAGTCCCTGTTCGGGCTCTCGCTGGTCACCCTCACCTTCGCCGACGGCGCCGATCCCTTCGTCAGCCGCTCGCTGGTCACCCAGCGGATCGCGACCGCGGACCTGCCCGACGGCGCCGACGTCTCCCTCGCCCCCAACGCGACCCCCCTCGGCGAGGTCTTCCAGTACCGGATCCACAGCGACAAGCGCGACCTCACCGAGCTGCGATCGCTGCAGGAATGGACGATCTCCCGGCATCTCAAGCAGGTGCCCGGGGTCGCGGACGTGGTCAGCTTCGGCGGCTTCCTGGAGGAGGTGCACGTCGAGGTCGACCCCTGGGAGCTCGAGGCCCACGGGCTGGCCCTGGAGGACGTCAAGGACGCGCTCGAGTCGGCGAACCTGAACGTCGGCGGCGGACTCCTCGCCATGGGCGACCAGGCGCTGACCGTGCGCGGTCTCGGCATCGTCGGGCAGGAGGACGACCTGCGCAGCGTGCTGCTCACCGGCAAGGACGGCGTGCCCGTGCTGCTCGGCGACGTGTCCCGCATCGTGCGCTCGCACACGCCCCGCATGGGAGCCGTCGGCTACAACGACCAGCTCGACGTGGTCGAAGGCTTCGTCATCATGCGCCGCGGCGAGAACCCGAGCGTGCTGCTGGAGGGCATCCACGAGCGGGTCGAGCACCTGCAGGACGCAGTGCTCCCGCCAGACATCGAGATCGAGGTGTTCTACGACCGCGCCCAGCTGGTCGACCACACCCTCGAGACCGTCTTCCACCACCTCATCGAGGGCTTCCTCTTCATCGGCGCCATCACCTGGCTCTTCCTGCGCACCCTGCGCGGAACCGGCGTCGTGGTGCTCGTCATCCCCCTCTCCCTCCTGGGCGCCTTTGCCGGCCTCTACGCCCTCGGCGTGCCCGCCAACCTGATCAGCATGGGCGCCATCGACTTCGGCATCCTGGTGGACGGCGCGGTCGTGCTGGTCGAGAACGTGCTGCACCGCCTGCACGAGAACCCGGACCTCGACGGAAAGGCCAGGAGGAAGGCCATCACTGAAGCGGCGGTCGAGGTCGCGACGCCGACCTTCTTCGCCATGGCCATCCTGGTCGCCGCGCTCTCGCCGGTCTTCACCCTGGAGCGGGTCGAGGGCCGCATGTTCCAGCCCCTCGCCCTCACCTACACCCTGGCGCTCGGCACCGCGCTCCTGCTCGCCCTCACCCTGGTCCCCGCGCTGGCGAGCCTGCTCCTGCGCTCGAAGGACGCCCGCGCCGAGCCGCGCTGGCTGGTCTTCGTCCGCGACGTCTACCGCCGCCTCGTGCAGACCGCCGTCGTCGCCCGGATCCGCACCGGGCTCGCCTTTGCCGTGCTGCTGGTCGTCGGCGGCCTCGTCGGCTCGACCCTCGGCAGCGAGTTCCTGCCTGCCCTCGACGAGGGCGACGCGGTGCTCTTCGTCGAGATGCCGTCGAGCATCACCCTGGAGCAGGGCCAGGAGATCCTGCGGGACGTGCGCATGCGCCTGCTCGAGGTTCCCGAGGTGGCCGAGATCATGAGCGAGCAGGGCCGCCCGGAGGACGGCACCGACAACGAAGCGCCGAACATGAGCGAGACGTTCGTGCGCTTCCATCCCCCGGAGACCTGGACCACCGGCCGCTCGAAGCCCGAAGTCATCGAGGCCATGCGGGCCCGAGTCGCCGACATTCCAGGAGTGACCTTCAACTTCAGCCAGCCGATCAAGGACAACATCGAGGAGTCGGTGTCCGGGGTGCGCGGTCAGGTCGTGCTCAAGGCCTACGCCGAGGACCTCGACGCTGCCCGCGAGGTGCTCGACGAGGCCAAGGTCCTGCTCACCGCCGTGCCCGGAGCCGTCGAGGTCGACCTGTACCGCGACACCCTCTCCCCCCAGCTCCAGGTGCGCTTCGATCGCCGCGCCCTGGCCCGCGAGAACGTCAGCATCGCGACCGCGGGCAGCCACCTCGAGGCCTCCACCGTGGGCCTCGTCGCCACCACCATCTGGCGCGGGGAGCGTCCGGTGGACGTGCGCCTCCGGGTCGATCCCGCCTACCGGCAGGACGCGGACCGACTCGGAGAAGTGCCGCTTCGAACCCAGGAAGGCGCGACCCTACCCCTGCGCGCCCTGGCCGAGCTCAGCGTCGAGACCGGCCGCGCCAGCATCAACCGGGAGAACGGCGAGCGCTTCCTGGCGCTCAAGCTCAACGTGTCCGGTCGCGACCCCGGCAGCGTGGTCGAAGAGGCCATGGCCGCGGTCGGAGACGGCGTCGCCCTGCCCGAGGGCGTGCGCCTCGAGTGGACCGGCGAGTTCGAGAACCAGCAGCGGGTCATGGGTCGCATGACCCTGGTCGTGCCCATCGCGCTCGCCGCGGTGTTCGCCCTGCTCGGCTGGGCGCTGGGCGGCGTTCGTCCCGCCCTGGTCGTGCTCGCCGGCGTGCCCTTCGCCCTCACCGGCGGTCTGTTCGCCCTGTCGCTCTTCGGGGTCAACCTCTCGGTCAGCGCGGCCATTGGCCTCATCGCCCTGCTCGGTCAGGTCGCCCTCGGAGGACTGCTCGTCGTCGGCGAGATCCAGACCCGGGTCAACCGCGGCGAAGACCGGATCCGTGCCGCCGTGGACGGCGCCGTCGCCCGGATGCGGCCCGTGCTGATGACATCCCTGCTCGCCATGCTCGGCCTCGTCCCCATGGCCGTCGGCGGCGGCGTCGGCTCCGAGACCCAACAGCCGTTCGCCCTCGTCATCGTCGGCGGCATGCTCACGACCCTGCCCGTCGCGCTCCTGCTCATGCCGCTCCTGGCGGCCCTGTTCCTGCGCCCCCGCGCCATTACCGAGGAAGAAGCATGATCTGGCTCGTCACCTGGATCGGCCTCGCGTCTGCCGCCGAGCCCCTCACCCTGGAAGGCGCGTGGGCCGAAGCCGCCGGATCCCCCGAGATCCTGCTCGCCGACGCCGCCGCCGCCGAGGGTCTCGCCGAGCGCACCGAGGCCCGGGCATTCACCAATCCGACCGTCGACTACCAGGGCTACGGGCGCACCCGCGGCACCGCGGACGCCATCAACGGGCAGCAGCACCAGGTCGACCTGGGGATCGGTCTGCCCATCACCGGCGAGTACGCAGCCCGGCTGCGGCGGGGTCGGGAAGCGGCGCGGCTGGGCGAGGTCCGCAGCGAGAGCGCCCGGGCCGTGCTGGCCGAGGCGATCGCCACGGCGTGGTTCGAGCTCCTGGCCGCTCAGGAGCGCGAGGCGGTGCTGGAGGCGTCCCGTGACCGCGTGCGCGCGCTCGTCGACCTCACCCGGCGGCGGGCGGAGCAGGGGGCAGCCCGGCCCTGGGACGTCGACCGGATGCGCATGGCCCAGCTGGACACGGAGCGGCAGCTCGCGGAGGCGCGGCGGGCACGGCTGTTGGCCCAGGCCGAGCTGGCGGCGCTGATCGGCAGGCAGGACCGGAACATCGACGCCCAGGGCTCGCTGAGCCTGACCGCGTTGGACCTGGCAGATCCCGCTTCGGAAGCGCCCTTCGTGCGGGAGGCCGAGGCCTTCGTCGCGCGCCAGGACGCGCTCGTCCGGGAGGTGCGCCGATCGCGCGTGCCCGAGCCCGCGGTCCAGGTGGGGGCGTACCTGACCCGGGATGGCGACAGCGCCTCGCTGGTCGCCGGGATCGGCTGGGATCTTCCGCTGTTCGATCGCGGACGCGGTCGGGTCGATCGGGCAGAGGTGGAGGCGATGCAGGCGGAAGCGAGCCTGCGCAGGGTCGAGGACACCGTCCGCTCGGAGGTCGAGTCGCTGGCCCTCGCGCTGGCCGCCCTCCGCGAGCTGGCGGCCGACGCCCCCCGCCCCGATCGCTCCGTCGTCACCGCGGCCGAGGTCGCCTGGCGGGAGGGCGAGACCGGCATCCTGGAGCTGGTCGACACCCTGACCGCCGACGTCTCCCTGCAGCTCCAGGCGGTGGACCTGCAGCTATCCATCCGCCAGACCGAGGTGCGCCTGGCGCTGCTCCAGGGTCGGCTGGACCGGGTGATCCCGCGATGATCCCAGTTCAGTCCGACTCTTCGAGCTCGTCGAGCCTGCGGTAGACCGTGCGGCGGTCGATGCCCAGGAGCCGGGCCGCCTCGGTCTTGTTCCCGCCCGCCGCCCGCAGCGCCGCCGCCAGGTAGCGCGACTCCAGGGTGGCCATCGTGGTGCCGTCCGCGGCGAGCCGACCGAGGACCGCGTCCAGGTCGGCCTCGTCGCCGGACGGACGGGTCTGCAGTGTCGGGTCCTCGAAGTCCCCCGGGCCGAGGAAGTCGTGGTCGGAGAAGACGATGGCGCGCTCGAGGCGGTTCTTCAGCTCGCGCACGTTGCCCGGCCAGCGCCACGCGTGCAGCCAGCGCCATCCGGCGGCGGAGATCCCGAGGGGGGCGCGGCCGTGGCGGTCGGCGAGCACGTCGAGCCAGTGGTCGACCAGGGCCTCGAGGTCCTCCTTGCGCTCGCGGAGCGGGGGGATGCGGATCGTGAGCACGTCCAGGCGATAGCGCAGGTCCGCCCGGAAGGACCCGGCGGTGACGGCCTCGGCGAGATCGACGTTCGAAGCTGCGATCAGGCGCACGTCCACCGGCGTGTCCCGGGCGTCGCCGACGGAGCGCACCGCGCGGGTCTCGACGGCGGTGAGGAGCTTGGCCTGTACCTTGAGCGGGAGCTCGGCGACCTCGTCGAGGAACAGGGTGCCGCCGTCCGCTTCGCGGAACAGGCCTTTGCGGTCTTCCACGGCGCCGGTGAAGCTGCCCTTGCGGTGGCCGAAGAATTCGCTCTCCATCAGTTCCGAGGGAATCGCGCCGCAGTTGACCGCCACGAACGGCTTTTCCCGGCGCGGGCCCAGGGCGTGGATCAGCCGTGCCACGCGCTCC
>CALATR010001012.1 GCA_937891875.1 uncultured Pseudomonadota bacterium
CTCCCGTTCGCAGAGGGCCCCAGAGACCAGTGACCAGAGACCGCCCCGCCACTCCCTCGCCACGAAGCTACGCGACGCCCGCCCCTCCACTCCCTCGCCACGAAGCCACGCGACGCCCGCCACGAAGCGCCGCGACGCGCGCTCTACGGCTGCTGCTCCACCAGGTCCGACAGCACGCGGAACCGGTGCGCGACCCTCGGATCGACCGGGGTGCGGGCCTGGCGGTGGTGCTTGACCGTGTCCGTCCACACCGCGTCCAGCCGGTGCGTCACCTGCTCTGTCTGGCGGCTGTCCACCACCGAGCGCAGCACGCGGATCGGGTCGGGGAGGTCGCGGTCGTAGGCGCGCTCGATGTCGGTGACCAGCGCGTCGAGCTTGAGGAACCACGCCTTCGTCTGCGGGGTTCGCGGGGCGTCGCTACGCGGCGGGGGGGGAGGGGGCGTGGCCGCGCGGGGGGGCAGGCCCTGGGCGGGCTCGATGATGCCGACGTCCTCGTCGTTGAGGGTGTCGTCGTCGTCGAAGTCCTCGGGCAGGGCCGTGATCTCGGTCGCGGGATCGTCCTCGTCCTCGAGGGCATCCTCGGGCAGGGCGCTCACGCCGTCGAAGGAGTCCTCGTCGGCGATATCCTCGATGGGCTCGAGATCGACGAAGTCCAGCGCGTCGAGCTCCTCCGGCTCCTCGGTCGCCTGCACCTCGACCCGGTCGAGGTCGTAGGGGCGCTCGACGATCTCGCGGATGTCGAGGTTCTTGGGCAGGGGCTGCACCCCGCGACCGGCGAGGAACTCCATGGCGCCGCCGAAGTTCTCCTCGTACTCGGTGAGGGAGAACTCGCCGCGGATCTTGGTCGGACCGCGATCGTTGCGGCACTCGACCACCGTGACCCGACCGCGGGCCTCGGGATGGATGTGCACGACCGGCGCGATGATGACGTCGACCTTGAGCTTGCACGGGCCGATCAGGATCCGCTCGGTCGCCGAGAGCGCGCGGGCGCGGATCTCGCCGCCGGACAGGTGCAGCTCGCGGCCGGTGAGCCGGATGGCGTCCACGTCGCTGCTGGTGGCGAGCACGCCGTCGCACGCGCAGGTGCCCGTCACCTCGGGCAGGTCCATCGTGAGGTCGCCCCCCACGAACACCCCGGCGAGCGGCCGCCCGAAGGTCTGGCTCAGGTGCACGTCTCCCGGGTAGCGCAGCGTGAGGCTGTGCGGATCGGAGAGGTCCAGCTCCAGCTGGCGGGAGATCGTGAGGGGGGGATGACTCATGCGTCGTCGTCCTCGTGCAGGACGTCCTCCGCCCGCAAGCCGCCGCCCAGCGCCTGGAGCTCGTCGTCGTAGTCGTCGCTGACCCGCGCGGTGTAGCGCAGGGTCTTCTCGAACTCGTCGAAGTCCAGGTTGTTCCCGAGCAGCGTGGCCGAGAACGCGAGCGTGCCGTCCTCGAAGAGCTGGAAGGCCCCGAACAGGACCTCGGTGTTCAGGCGCAGGATGCGATGGAGCAGCTCCAGGGTGGGGCTGAAGTCCTTGAGCACGATGGCGACGAAGCGGCAGTACGTCTCGTCGTCCTGCTCGAACAGGGTGATCATCACCACGGTCGAGCCGTACTTGAACAGGTAGAGTCCATCGTCGGATCGTGCCGGATCGAGCTCCATCTCGGCCAGGTAGGCCTTGACGCGCTCCTCCAGGATCGGCAGGCGTCGCATGGGTCCTCGCGAACGGGGGGTGTGGTGCGCGCGCGCACCGGATGCGCGCAGGCTACAACGGCTGCATGACAGGGCAAAGCGAGTCCCGCCGCGGTGTGGCGCTTGGCGGGTTCATGGGGGCGGGCAAGACCACGATCGGTCGGGAACTCGCTCGGCGGTTGGGGTGGGAGCACGTCGACACGGACGCGGTGCTCGCGGAGCGGCACGGTCCGATCGCCCGGCAGATCCGGGACGAGGGGGAGGCGGTCTTTCGCTCCCGTGAACGGCAGGTCGTGGCGGCGCTCGCGGCGCCGGGGCGCGTGCTGTCGACCGGGGGCGGGGTGTTCGCGGACCCGACCCTGCGCCAGACCCTGCGCCAGCACGCCTGGCTGGTCACCCTCGACGTCGATCTCGACACCGTGCGCGACCGCGTCGGCGATGACCCGGCGCGGCCCCTGCTTGCGCACGCGGAGGCCCTGCTGGCCGAGCGCGCCCCGGAGTACGCCGATGCCGACGTGCTCGTCGACGGACGCCTGCCGGTCGACACGGTCGTGCAGCGCATCCTCGACTGGCTGGACGTCGCCCGCGATCTGACCGTCGACCTGGGCGCGCGGCGCTACCCCGTCCTGCTCCGCGACCGGCTCGACGGCCTCGGCCGCGCGCTGCGTCGGACCCTGGGCGTCGATCGCGTCGTGCTGGTCACCGAGGACACGGTGGGGCCCCTGTGGGCCGACGCGGCGACCGCCTCGCTCACGGCCGCGGGGGTCGAGGTCGGCGGACGGGTCGTGCTGCCCGCCGGGGAGGCGAACAAGACGCTGAACACCTGGTCGTCCGCGGTGGACGGGCTGCTGTCGGCCGGCGTGGACCGGCGGACGCCCGTGGTCGCGCTCGGGGGTGGGGTGCTGGGCGACATCGCCGGCTTCGCCGCGGCCAGCGTCCTGCGGGGGGTGCCCTTCGTGCAGGTGCCCACCACCGTGCTGTCGATGTTGGACAGTAGCGTCGGTGGAAAGACTGGGGTGAACCACGATCGTGGCAAGAACCTGCTCGGTGCGTTCCACCAGCCGGCCCTGGTCTTTGCGGCCCTCGACACCCTGCGCACCCTGGATCCACGAGCGGCGCGGTCGGGCCTGGCGGAGGTGCTCAAGGCGGCGCTCATCGGGGATGCCGACCTGCTGGACCTCATGGAGGACCGGGCGTCCCAGCTGGCAGACCTGGATCCGGCGGCGCTCGCCGAGGTGATCCCCCGGGCGATCGCGGTAAAGGCGGCGATTGTCGCCCAGGACGAGCGCGAGGCCGGGATCCGGGCGGTGCTCAACCTGGGGCACACGGCGGGGCATGCGCTGGAGACGGCGGCCGGACACGGTGTGCTGCATCATGGTGAGGCGGTCGCGCTGGGCCTGGTCGCCGAGACCGTGTGGGCGGAAGGCCAGGGGATCGCCGTGCGCGGACTCGCCGAGCGGATCGCCGCGTGTGTGGTCGCCCTGGGCCTGCCGAGCGCGGGCCCCACGGTGTCACGGGCGCGTCTGTTCGCCGCGCTGTCGCTGGACAAGAAGCGGGCGGCGGCTATGTTGAGGGTGCCCGTGTGCGAGCGCCCGGGTCACGTGCGTCTGGTAGACGTGCCGTTGCACCGCTCGGCAGAACTCCTCACGCACCTCGCTGTCACCCTGAAGTGACAGCGGATCGATCCGACCTGATTCCCGTGTTCTCCAGGCGTTCAAGGAACCCATGCTGCTGACCACCGCCCTCTCCCGCACCATCCCCGCCCTGGCCGCCGTCGCGGTCCTGGCGTCCGCGTGTGGCTTCGAGGACGGCGATGGCTTTGGTGCCGGAGACACCCTGCTCGTGCCCGATGACATCGAGCTGCACTGGGACGAGTCGTTCAACGCCGTGGACGACGGCCTCGGTGCGGTGGTCCCGGTGGACGTGATGGTCTACGACGGCGCCACCGGCGAGCCCCGCGAGGGCGTCGAGGTGGACGTCATCCCCGGAGCGGATGCCTACGTGCTGACGGAAGGCGAGCTGACCCCGGTGGACCCGGAGAGCTGCGTGGACTGCGCGCTGTTCTGGGACGCCTGGCGGGACCAGTTCTATGCCCTCGAGGTGGACCTGGCGGGCGGCGTGGCCCGCGTGCGCACGGACCAGGAGGGCATCGCCCGGGTCTTCGTGCTGGTCGACGCGATGGGTGGCTCGGACGGGGACTTTGCCCCGGTGAGCGTGCAGGTCGAGACCCGCGACGCGGACGGCGGCTTCCTGATCCTGAACCGGTAGAACCGGAACTCGAACCGGGACTCCGCTCGCTTCGCTCGCTGCGGGTGGGGGAGTGGCAGGCCGCTGGAACGTCTGGCGGAGAAGCCGTTGCTGCGGGCGGGGGAGTGGCGGGGCGGTCTCCAGTCTCCAGTCCCCAGTCCTACGGCAGCGGACCGCTGCGGGCACCCCGGTGCTCCGCGATCTCCGCGTTGCTGCGTGCAGGAGCACCGCATCCCAGAGCGCAGGAAGCGCAGCTCCGTCGCTCGGAGCTCCGCTCCCTGGCCGGCCGAA
>CALATR010001013.1 GCA_937891875.1 uncultured Pseudomonadota bacterium
GCTGTCGGGCTTCGTGGCCGGACCCCTCCCCCCGCTGATGTTCGCCATGCTCTGCGACGTCGCCGACTACGGCGCCTTCACCACCGGTCGCCGCGCCACGGGCCTCGTGTTCGCAGGCTCGCTCTTCTTCGGCAAGATCGGGGCTGCGGCGGGGGGCTACACGACCGGCGTGCTCCTCGACGCGTACGGCTACGTCGCAAACCAGCCCCAGACCCCGACCGCACTCACCGGCATCCTGCTCCTGGCCCACGTCATCCCGGGGGTCGTCACCTACGTCGCCATCGGCCTCATCGCGTTCTACGGACTGTCGGACCGCAAGATGGCCGAGGTCGAGGCGGGGCTGGCGGCGAGGAGGGCTGGCTAACGGTCGAAGATCGCGTCGTCGTGGCAGCCGTAGGGGCGGGGCAGGTCGTCGCGCAGGATCGCGGGGGCGATGCCCTGGCTCGCCGGCGGGCCGGTCTCGGCCTCGGCGAGCTGCTGGATGACGACGGCGCCGGCGACGGTGAGCTCGGTGTAGAGCTCCTCGTCGACGGCCTCCAGGGTGTCGCAGCCGCGGTGGTAGCAGGCGTCGTAGGCGACCCCGGCATCTCCGCCGAAGACAGCAGCTTCTTCCTCGGTCTTCGCAACCTCGGCCCCCGAGAACAGGCCGCCCCAGGGAAGGCCCAGGGCGACCGCCCAGTAGGAGTCGGCGCGGGTCACCACCGCGACGGGGCGGGTCGGCTGATCCACCGCGTCGAAGTGCGCCTCGAACAGCTCCTCGATGTAGATGCTGCCGGGGTTGGCGATGTCCTGCTCGGTGGACGAGGCGTCGCCGTCGTAGACGAAGCGCACGCCGTTGCTCGAGGCGAGCATGTCGAAGTTCAGGTACGCCTCGACCCCGGCCAGGTTCTCCAGGTCGGCCTCGCCCTGATCGTTCAGGAAGAAGTTGCGCGATCCGACCAGGCCCTGCTCCTCGGCGCCCCACCAGGCGAGGCGCACGTTGGTCTGGGGGACCCACTGTCCCTCCGCGGCCGCCTCGGCGATGTCGAGCAGGTAGGCGGTGCCGCTGCCGTTGTCGTTGATGCCCGGGCCGGCGAGCACCGAGTCCAGGTGGGCGCCGATGAGCACCGTGCGCGACGGGTCCCTGCCCGCAATGGTGATCAGCACGCTGCGGTCGGTGCCGCGGTCCAGGGCGGTGTCGACCGACAGCGACACGACGGGTGCGGTCAGCCCGGCGAGCGCCTCCCCGTCGGCGAAGCTCAGGCCGACGACCGGCACGGGGGCGAGGGCCGCGTCGTCGAGCACGCCCTCGAGCAGCCCGGTGCGACCACGCTGGCCCTCGTTGAAGATCAGGACTGCGGACGCGCCAGCCTCGGTCGCGAAGGCCACCTTGGTCGAGAAGGTGCACGTGCCGCGCTGGACGAGCGCGATGGAGCCGGCCGGGAAGCCCTCGAAGTCCGCCGCCTCGCAGCCCGAGGTGCTGCTGTTGGGCTCGGCCCCGGGGGGCAGCACCAGATCCACCGGCACCACCGGAGCCTCCACAGTGCCCGCACCGCTGTACGCGAACACCGAGATATTGAGCTCCCTCGCCGCTTCTGAAGGAGCCACGATCCGGGCGGATCGCGCGCCGGCCCGGAACTGCGAGACCTCGTAGGAGTCGACCGACGGCACGTAGCCCGCGCCCTCGACCACGGTGGTGACGTAGTCGACGCTGTCGAGGTAGCCGGACGACAAGAACAGGCGGGTGCCGTCGTTGTCGTCCGCGATGGCCTGCAGGGCCTCGAGGTGGCCGACCATGCGCTCCGTGGAGATGGACTCCGCGAGCACGAAGGGCGGCACCTCGCTGTCGACCTCGGTGTCGGCTTCGGTGTCGACGTCGCTGTCGAGGTCGGGATCGACGAGGCCCACAGACGAGGGCTCACAGCCCACCAGGAACACCACGAGGATGAAGCGGCTCAAGGTTCCTCCGAACCGGCACTATGTTCCTTTCCCCGCTCGGGATGGTCAGGCCGCGGTGAACTGTGGTCTCGAACCGGTACCGGCGGACGCGTCGACGGCCCTGTCACTGCGGCGACAAACCAGCGCGCCGCAGGTGCCTGCAGTCGCTCCCGGCTACCTGACCAGGCGTCTCCCCTGCTCGAGGTCAACGTGGTCCGTGGGCTGTCTGGCAGCGTGCTCCTGCTGTCCATCACCATGTCCGACAGCGCCCTGCCCACGTGGGCGGCAGAGCCCGAGCCGACCCCGACCGCCCCCGCGGCGTCCGCCCGCAGGTACGTCACCGCCAGCTTCGTCCGCATGCGCGAGCGCCCCTCCAAGGACGCGCCGGTCATCGACCTGCTCCCCTGGGGCACGGAGGTGGACCTGGTCTCGCCAGCCGCCGACGGCGACTACCAGATGGTCCAGCTCCGGGGGTCCGGGCGCAGGGGCGCGGTGGCGTCCGCCTACCTGTCTGCAACCCCACCCACGCGCCGGGGCACCGAGTCGGCGTGCTTGCCTGGCCGACCGGCGTGCTTCCCCACCTTGCACTCCCTGTCCATCGACGCGCTCGAGCGTAGCGAGCGCCGCTGGGACAACTGGAGCGACGCCTTCGGCACGTGGTACGTGGCTCTGGGTGAACGATCCCCGTACGCGACGCAATCGTCGGTGGACGCCCTCAACGCGAGCCCGCTGTTCGGCGCATTCGAGCCGGCTCCCGTCAGGCCGAGAACGCCGTACACACCGCAGTCCTTCGTGGACGACCCCGCTCCGCGCTTCACCGATCCACCCCGGGACGCGCAGTTCGTGCCGCCGACCGACCTCGCCGTGGGCAGGGTCGTGAAGCTCGGTGAGAGCTGGACCGTTCAGCTGGAGCACCCGCCATCAGGTGCGGTGCGCCTCTCCCCGGACCGTCGCTCGGTCGTGTGGGAGGAGCCGCGCAAGGCCATCGTGGTCAGCACGTGCTCACCGGGCTTCGTCGAGCTGGACGTGACCGTGTCCGCCGATCTGGGCCAGGTCGCGACGCTCGTGACCCCCCGCGATGTGCCGCCCGGGACCCTTGCCTGCCTTCAGGGCAAGGACGTCACCTACGGCAGTGACGTCACGACCGTGGCCCTGGTGGTCCTGGATCAGGGCGGGCTGCCCCGGCTGCGGCAGGCCCTGGCGGGAACGACGGCGGTCCGGACCGACTACGGCGGGAGGAGCGACGTCTTCGAGATCCGCTTCCAGAAGGATGGCAGGACCCAGGCGGCGTTTCGCGGCCTCGTCGAGCAGTCCTGCGGGTCCATGGACCCGACGATCCAGTTCCGCGTGGGCGAGCAGTGGGAGCAGGTCGCCGCGAAGACGTTCGGCGACGCGTGCTAGCGGCGATCAGGGGCGGACCACGTCGCAGTACCTGAAGCGCTCTTCTCCAAACCACTCCCGACCGGCTTCGTCGAACGCGGAAAGGTCCTTCACGCCCTCGGGATCGTGCCCGAACAACCAGCACCACACCGTGTTCTGGGTCTCGAGCACTTCGAGCACGTAGGTGACCTCCTCGCTCTCGAAGTTGTCGCAGGTCACTGGAACGCGGTCGTGTTGCCCGAGGGGCACGCTGCCGGAGAAGGACGCGCGTGGCGTGAACGCCGTGCCTCCCACCTGGACGTCCAGACCGTGTGCGACGACATAGTCGGAGGATAGGAGCGCGCCTCCGGTGTACAGTGGAACGATCTGCGCCTGGAAGATCGGACC
>CALATR010001014.1 GCA_937891875.1 uncultured Pseudomonadota bacterium
CCAGTCTCCAGTCTCCAGTCTCCAGTCCGTGGGCAGGATCGCATGGTTGAAGCGCTATTGTGCCGGGCGGAACAGCATGGCGCGTGTCGCTTCTGATCGGTGTAGGCTTCGAGGGAGTTCGTTGCCCGCGGCTTCGGGGGGCGCTCAGAGCACCACCGCCGCTTGGAGCACCTTGCTGCTGTAGGACTGGAGACTGGAGACTGGAGACTGGAGACCGGCCCGCCACCACCGCAATCCCGCTGGCGCCGCCGACTCCGTCCGCACGACGGCTCACTGGCCCGCCCCGCCCTACGCCCCGCCCCGCCCCCACATCCTCACCGGCCACCACGCGAACACGAACGCCACCACCCCGGCGATCACGTAGCAGACCGTGTCGACCCAGTCCCAGGTGCCCGGCACCCAGCCGGGGATCTGGCCGAGCTCGCCGCCGATCGCCATCGCCGGGCCGAGGCCGATCCACAGGACCTGCGCCCACAGCGGGCCCTGGCGCCACAGGCGGCCGAAGAAGGCGACCGAGGCGTACACCCAGGTGCCGTCGGGCACGCTGAAGAGCACCCAGCCGGGGATGTAGGGCCGGGCAGGCATGGCGAGCTCGCGGCAGGCCTCGATGGCGGGCGTGAGTCCCATGGCATCGAACCAGTGGAACATGAAGAGGTGGTCCGCCCGCCAGCAGATGTAGATCATGCCGCCGATGAAGATGGGCAGGAACACGTGCACGGCGAGGAAGCCGACCGTCAGGCCAGGCAGCTGGGGGGCCTCGGTCGGGCCGTCTCCTGGGGTGGCCTGGGGGCCGTCCTCGGAGGAGTCGACGGTGGCGGCGGTCACCCGGTCGTCGCCTAGAACCGGCGTCCGAGGCGGATCGCGGGGCCGTCGCTGACCATGGACACCGAGAACAGGCCGACGCCGACCACGACGAGGCCCGCACCGCTGGTGCCGAGGGCGTTGATGGTGGTGCGGCGGGCGGCCAGCTGGTCGCCGGTGTAGCCGGGGGCAGGGTCGCTGCCGTTGATCGCTGCGCCGATGCCCCACAGGGCACCACCCAGCGCGGCCACGCCGAGGCCGGTCGAGAGCAGCCCGGTGTTGGGGCCGTTGCCCGGGGGCTTGGGCGGCTTCGGACCCTTGGGATCCTTCGGCGGCTTGATCTGATCGGGCGGCGGGACCTCCACCAGGCCTGTGCCGTCGCCGGTACTGCCGGTGCCGTCGCCGGTGTCCGCACCCTGGCCGGTGGTGTCCTGGCCGTCGGTGCCGGTGCCGTCGGGCGGATCGGTCGTGCCGCCGTCCGTGACCACCGGATCGCCGGTGCCGGTGCCGTCGGGCTCGCCGATGTCGGGCTCGCCGATGTCGGGCTCGACCTCCATGCCGGTGACGATCGCGACGGCCTTGTGCAGATCGGGCGCGGTGTCGTGGCCGGGGCCGCTGTACCAGGACGGAGTCTTGTACTCGCCCGCGTCGGCGCTCACGAAGGTGGACTCGGTGTCACCGCCCCAGTCGGCGCCGGTGAGCCAGAACCCCTCCACGTACTCGCCCTTCTTGTCGAAGATCTGGACCAGCTGCTTCACACCGTTGAAGCCGGTGGGCTGCTGAACGAGGCGACCGTTGATGAGCACCCCGCCCTTCTTGGGGGGCAGGGCGTGACCGTCGTAGCTGACCTTCTCGAGGTCCTCGATCATGACCTCGCGCAGGACGAGGCGCAGGGGGTGCTCCTCGCCGATCTCCTCGGGCAGGCGGCCGCCGGTGGCGGTCAGGGCCACCAGCATCCACTCGGCCGCGCTGTCGGTCTTGGAGTCGAAGTAGTACATCTGGGCCCGGTCGATGGCGAAGCGGGCGACGTCCTCGGGGGTGACCGGCTCGTTGATGCAGCGGGCGTACTTCTCCGCGGTCTCGGCCTGGTAGCGGGCCTCGTTGAGGTCGAAGTCCTCGAAGGCCTTCTCCATGGCCGCCATCTGGTCGCGGAAGTCCTGCAGGCTGTACGGGTTGCAGACCTCGTACAGGGCGTGGGCCGGCTCGGGCGTCACCACGGTGCCTACGAGGCCCACCGACAAGGCGAGGGCGGCGGTGCAGCCGAGGCTCACCAGACGGGGAATCATCTGGCGGCGGGGGGTCGAGCTTTCGTGGCCGGTCTGGCGCATGCTGCCTCCGACGGAGCGGACTCTCACGGTAGCACCGGATCCGTCGTCCGGCGTGCTGACACGGTGGACACGCCGTCGATCCGGGAGGTTCCGGCGATGGCCTGCGGGGCGTTGTCGCGCCGGGATCCCGGCGGATCCGGCGACCTGTCGCGGGGCGGGGTGGGGCGGGACAAGGGCGCTCACAGCAGGACCGACAGCTCGACGTGATCCGCCGTCTCGGCGCTCGGCACGACCTGGTACGCCTCGTTCTGGTCGATGGCGATCTCGAGGCCCTCGAGGCTGTCCAGATCCACCGCGCGCACCCGCAGGACCTTCTTCACCTCGTCGGTCCGGGGCACCTGCACCGACCACGCGTTCGCGGCGATCCTGCGGGCGCGCGCGCCGGGGATGGCGACGAAGCGCCCTCGCACCACGGCCTCGACGGTGCTGCTCTGCGAAGACATGAACGACCTCCGCTTCCCTGCTACCGTCGGCCCCGAGGCGGCGCCACGGCCGCGGGGAGGCAAGGTGAGCACGGTCCTGGACGCGGTCCGCGAGTTCCTCGACAACGAGGGTTGGCCCTATGAAGTCAGCGAGGAGCAGCATCGGGTGCGCATGCGCTTCCGTGGGGTCGCCGGCGAGTGGAACGTCGCGGCACAGCTGGTCGGCGACGACGAGGGCAAGATCGTCATCTACAGCCTGCCCGGTCCGCCGATCCCCGAGGGGCGGCGCCTCGCGGTCAACGAGGTGGTGGCGAGGCTGAACTGGGGCACGGTGCTCGGCAACTTCGAGCTGGACGTGGACAGCGGCGCGTTCCGCTACCGCACCAGCGCGGACTTCCGCGGCGGCGCCCCGAGCCCCGAGATGATCGCCCACCTGGTGTTCACGAACGTGCTGATGGTCGACCGGTACCTGCCGGCGATCGAGGCGGTGGCGTGGCAGGGCCGAGAGCCTGCGGACGCGGTGGCCGAAGTGGAAGCGCGGAGACTGGCGGAGGAAGCGGCGGAGTAGGGCGGGCTCGCGTGAAGTCGTGTTGCTGCGAGCGAGGGAGTGGAGGGGCGGAGGCGGCTCGCGCGACGTCGCGTTGCTGCGAGCGAGGGCGTGGAGGGGCGGTCTCCAGTCTCCAGTCTCCAGCTTCGGCC
>CALATR010001015.1 GCA_937891875.1 uncultured Pseudomonadota bacterium
CGGCGACCCGCCACACGAAGCGCTGGTCCCCTTCCCCACCCACGGCCGAGGCGGGCACGACGAGGGCGTCCCTACCGAGATCGGAGCGGATCGTGGCCCGGGCGAACGCACCAGCGGGGATGGCGCCGTCGGCGTTGTCGATGCGGACCATGACCTTGGCCGTGCGGGTGCGGGCGTCGATCTCCCGCCCCACCCAGGCGACCTCGCCAGTGGCGGACAGGCCGAGGTTGTCGAGCGCCACGTCGACCGGGGCACCCGCGCGGACCCGGGGCAGGTCGCGCTCGTGGACCGGCAGCTCCAGCTCGAGGGTGGACAGATCGACGACCCGCGCGACCGGACGCCCGGTGGACATCTCGCCGACCTGGGCGCTGACCGAGGTGACGACCCCGTCGAAGGGCGCGCGCACGGTGAGGTCCGCCGCGCTGGACTGGGCGGAGCGGGCGGCGTTTCGCGCGGCGGTGGCCTGGGCACGGGCGGCGCGGGCCTGGGCCTGCAGGGTGTCCAGCTGGCTCTGGGGGATGGTGCCGCGCTGGGCCAGGGGGCGCAGCCGGGCGAGCTCGGACTCGGCGTGCTCGGCCTGGGCCTCGGCAGCTGCGGCTCCGGCGGCGGCCTGCTGGCTGCCGAAGGACACCCGGCCGTTGGTCGCGCGCACCAGGATCTGGCCCTCGCGCACGGGGTCGCCGGGGTCCACCAGGATCTCGGTCGGGGTCGCGCCCTGCACCGTGTAGAGGTCTGCGGCGTCGATGCCCAGCGCGGTGCCGGACGCCTCGACGATGCCGACCAGCGGGCCCCGCGTGACGGTCAGGGTGGCGACCTCGGGCACATACGCGCTGGACTCGGCGGAGGGATGTTCGCCCTCACCGCCCAGGTGGCAGCCGGCGAGCGCCAGGGCGGAGAACAGGAAGACTGGGGAGAAGACTCGGTTCATCGGGCACCTTCCACGGGCTCGTCGACCAGGGTTCCCAGCGCGCTGTCGAGCTGGACCTCGGCCACGACGAGATCGACGCGGGCGTTGAGCAGGGTGTGGCGCGCACGGCGCGCGGTGGACTCGGCGGTGAGCACGTCGGCCGGCGTGGTGTTGCCGGCGGCGAGCAGATCGGACTGGGCGGCGAAGGCGGCGTCGGCGGAGCGCACCTGCTCGCCGGCGGCCTCGACCGTGCGCTGGGCGGCAGCGACCCGGGCCAGCGCCTGGGCGACCTCGACCCGCACGCCGCGGACCAGCCGCTCGCGATCCGCGCGGGCCCTGGTCTCTTCGGTGCGGGCCTTGGCCGCCGCATTCAGGCGCTTCGCCGTCTCGCCCGGCGACCAGGTGAGCGCGACCGTGGCGTCCCAGACGGTGAAGAACTCGGCCGTCGGGGGCACGACCCGCTGGGTCGGGTTGGCGTAGGCCAGGTTGCCGACCACGGCGAGGTGGGGGAGTGCCGCGCCCCGCTGGGCGACCATGCTGTGGTGGTGCACGTCGATCAGGCGGTCGAGCATGACCACCTCGGGTCGCTGGGCGAGCGCCTGCTCGACGAGGGCGTCCAGGGAGTCATCCGGCAGGTCGGTGGGCAGGGCGGGATCCGCGTCGACCGCGAGGGGTCCGTCGACGTCGAGCAGCATGGCCAGGTGGGCCTCGGCCACGTCGGCGAGACCGACCAGCTCCGCGTGCTGGGCGCGGGCATCGGCCAGCTGGGCGCGGGTGGCCAGCACGTCCGCGTTCGTCACCAGGCCAGCGGCGAAGAGATCGTCGAGCCGGACCGCGTGGGCCTCCAGCACCGCGACCCCGTCGGCTGCAACCCCGATGCCGGCGCGGACGCGGACCAGCTGATAGTACGCCTCCAACGCCTCACGTGCGACGGTGTTGCGCTCGGATAACAGGGCAGCCTCCTGCACTCGCCAGGCGTCGCGCTGGGCGCGGTAGCCAGGGGCGATGGACAGGAAGAGGTCCGACACCGGCCAGGTGACCTGGGCCTTCAGCGCGTAGTTGTCGAGGATCGGCTTGAACGGGCTGTCGATGACCATGCCCCCGAGCTCGAACGGCGGCATGTCGAGGTCGGACAGCCGGGTGTAGGTGGCGGAGATGTCGAGGGTCGGCACGAAGTCGACCGTCGCGACGTCCCGATCCCGCCGCGCCTGGGCGGTCGACGCCTCCTGGGCATCCAGGCTCGGCGCCGCGGCGATCGCCAGGCGCACCGCCTCGTCCGGGGCGATCGTCGCCCCGTCTGTCCGACCGGCCAGCGCCGTCGTGGACAGCGCCAGGGTCAGCATCAACAACCAGGTTCGCCTCATGTCGACCCCTCTGGGTGGAAAGTTCTCACGGACCAGGTCATAGGCATTTACCTACCAGTCGGCAAGTATTTCGCATGACGTTAAACTGGCCCCAGGGAGGCCCCATGGGTCGACGGACACGAGAGGAGGCTGAGGCCCTCCGCGAGCAGATCATCGACGAGACCCTGCGCCAGTTCGCGGACCGCGGGGCCGCGGCGACGTCCATGGGAGATCTCGCCAAGGCGGTCGGGCTGTCGAAGCAGGGCGTCATGCACTACTTCCCGACGAAGCAGCACCTGCACGACGCCATCCGCGACCGGCTCAAGGAGGTGCTGGACGAGGCCCTGCCCAGCATGGTCGCGGCGTTCACCGCCCACGATGCCGAGCTGGACTCGGTCCTCGAGGAGTTCATCACCCTGATGGAGCGGCACCGGAACCTGTCCCGCTACCTCCTGCGCAAGGTCGCCTTCAGCGATGACGAGGTGGAGTTCTCCCGGTCCGGCGAGGCGATCGGCAGCCTGCTGGTCGACTACATCCGTCGAGGCCAGGAAGAGGGCGCGCTGCGGCAGGACTTCGACCCGGAGTCCGCCCTGTTCCACCTGGGGCTGCTCCTGCTCATGGGCACCGCGACCGGCGGCAAGCGCAGCGCGACGACCTCCCCCGAGGTCAGCGCCGAGCAGCTCCGCCTGCGCCGCCACCGCGAGCTGGTGCGGATCACCCGCGCGGCCCTGCTCCCGCCGGGCACCGACGTCACGACCCTCAAGGGACGCAAGCCGACGGTCTGACCGGACCCCGCGCGCCGGCTGCGATCACCCCGCGTGCCGGGCGTCTCCCCGCGCCTCGGGGGGCTGCTCGACGACCTCGACCCGTCGGAAGAAGCGCGGGCGGCGGCGCCTCGGACCCGGCCGCTCCAGGGCGAGCGCGAGCCCGATGGACGCGAGCAGGCCGAGCACGACCAGGGCCGCCTCCACCAGGCGCTCCCGCGGTCCGGACGGCACGCGATCCGACAGGATGAACGGGAACAAGGCGCTGATCGCCGCCAGCAGGAAGCCCAGTCCGTCCAGCCCCGGTCGACCCACACCCCGCCGCGCCCCGCGGTTCCAGCCGAACGCGGCGATGGCCAGGGCCACGAGCACCGCCCCGGCGACAAAGGCGGTGGGCTCGCCCCGGGACAGCACCAGGGCGCCCCCGCACGCGGCCAGGGTCACCACACCCAGATCGCGCCAGCCGGCGGCCAGCGCCTGCCCGAAGGCGACGGTGACGGCGACCACTGCGGCGATCTCTGCGGGGGTCCATACGCTCATGCCTGCATGGTAGCGCCCCACGAGCCTCGCGGGCTACGCAAGGCAGCCCCACTCACGAGAGGTCAGGCCATGGGTACCGAAGTCAAGCAGCAGCTGGTGGAGTCGTTCGAGACGCACCCGGACGCCTACCGCCACTGGAGCCTGTCCTTCGATGGCCCCGTCGCGCGCCTCGCCCTGAACATCGACGAGAACAACGGCCTGCGCCCCGACGACTACCTGCTCAAGCTCAACAGCTACGACCTCGGCGTCGACCTGGAGCTGCACGACGCCGTCGAGCGCCTCCGCTTCGAGCATCCCGAGGTGCGCGCGGTCGTCGTGACCTCCGACATGCCCCGCATCTTCTGTGCCGGCGCCAACATCCGCATGCTCGCCAGCTCGACCCACGGCTTCAAGGTCAACTTCTGCAAGTACACCAACGAGACGCGGGTGGGGCTCGAGGAGGCGACCAGCCAGTCCGGCCAGACCTACATCGCCGCCCTCAACGGCACCGCCTCGGGGGGCGGCTACGAGCTCGCCCTGGCCTGCAAGGAGATCTACCTGATCGACGATGGCACCGCCGCGGTCAGCCTCCCCGAGGTCCCGCTGCTGGGCGTGCTCCCGGGCACCGGCGGCCTGACCCGCCTGGTCGACAAGCGCATGGTCCGCCGTGACCTCGCCGACCTCTTCTGCACCAAGGCCGAGGGCTTCCGCACCCGCGACGCCGTCAAGTACGACATCGTCGACGGGGGCTTCCCCCGCTCCCAGTGGGACGACGGCGTGGCGGAGGTGGCCGCCGCCGCCGCTGCCCGCAACCCCGCTCGGGACGAGCAGGGCGTGGTGCTGCCCCCGCTGGTCTGCCAGGTCGACGAGAGCGGCAACCGCACCTACCAGCACGTCACCCTGGAGCTGGACCCCGACGGCCGCACCGCGACCATCACGGTGAAGGCCCCGACCGCGCCCGCCCCGACCGACGCCGCTGCCCTGCGCGCGGAGGGCGCGAACACCTGGGGCTTCAAGGCCTTCCGCGAGCTCGAGGACGCGCTGCTCCACCTGCGCTTCAACCACCCCACCCTGGGCCTGCTGCTCTTCCGCACCAGCGGTGACCGCTACGCCGTCATGAACCACGACGCCGTGCTCCACGACGCCAAGGGCGACTGGTTCGCCGACGAGCTGCGCTGGTACCGCGGCCGGGTGCTGCGCCGGATCGACAACACCAGCCGGTCCATGTTCGCGCTGATCGAGGAAGGAAGCTGCTTTGTGGGGACGCTGTTCGAGATCGCCCAGGCCTGCGACCGCCAGTACATGCTGGAGGACGAGGACGGCGAGAACCTGGTGCAGCTCAACGCCGCCAACGCCGGGCTGTACCCGATGGCCACCGGCTACACCCGCCTGCAGACCCGCTTCATCGGCGACGAGGACGCACTGGCCAGGGCGCTGGCCGCGGACGGCTTCATCGACGCCCCCACCGCGGACGAGCTGGGCCTGGTGACGATGGCGCTCGACGACATCGACTACGAGGACGAGGTCCGCATCGCCATCGAGGAGCGCGCGAGCCTGTCGCCCGACGCGCTGACCGGCATGGAGCAGAACCTGCGCTTCGTCGGCCGCGAGACCTGCGAGACCAAGATCTACGGCCGCCTGTCTGCCTGGCAGAACTGGATCTTCCAGCGCCCCAACGCGGTCGGCGACGAGGGCGCCCTGACCCTGTTCGGCCACCCGGAGCGTCCGACCTTCGACTGGAAGCGGACCTGATCGGCCGAAGCTGGCCGCTACCCCCGTGAACCACCGTCCGGCGTAGTCTGGTGCCGAGCCCGACGTCCATCGACTGGCGCGCCCTGCGCGCGCGGCCAGCCGGCGAGGCAGGCCTAGTCGAACAAGTCGCAGTCGCCGGCGTTCCAGTCCGAGAGCTCGTCGCAGGTGAGGCTGCGGATCTCACGCACGCAGGCGCCCGCCCCGGCGCTGTTGTACTCGGCACCGAGGATCGCGGCGCCGTCGATGACGAAGTCGACGGACGCGGACACGGCGGCCTGGCACTCGTCCCGGTCCTGACCGTCGGGCAGCTCCCCGCACTTGTCGGCGCGCTTGCACCACGCCTCGGCGGCCTCGTCGGGGAAGTCCTCCTGGGCGATGCCGCAGCCGATGAGCAGGCACAGGAGCAGGGTGTGGCGCATGGGAGCTCTCCTCGATCCGTGGGCGATGCAGGACGGCCGCATGCTATTCGACACCTCCCGTCCCGTCTCGCGCCCACCCCTGACACCCGCCCACATCTCCCGACGGTTTGCGGTGATGGATGGCGCGTCCTCGTGCGACCCATCGTCCGACAGGCAGTCCCCGGAAACGACCCGCCCCAAGCGCCGGACCCGCACGCCCGAGGTGCACGTGTTCGCCCTCCTCGCCCTCGCCGCCACCGCCTTCGCCGCCGATGCCCCCGAGCCTCCGCCCCCGCCCGCCCCCAGCGCCGAGGTCCGGCCCGCCGCGGGCTACCAGCTCTCCCGGGTCCGCAAGCAGCGCACCGTCGGCACTGCGATGGTGCTGATCGGCCCTCCGGCCGCGGTGATCGGCATCATCATCGCCGACGACATGATGGACCGGGAGTCCCTGCCCGGGGCAGCGGTCGGCGGCGTGCTCGCGCTCACCGGCGCCGTGTCGGTGCTGGTCGGCCCACCCCTGATCCTCGCCAGCGGGTTCGGCGGTCGCCGGCTCGCGCGGACCGCGTGGGGACGCGCGCCGAGCCCCGCCCTGGGCCTGATCTCGGTGGGCTGCTTCCTGGGGGCGGTCGGCTACGAGGTCGCGCTCTCGGTGAGTCCCGACGGCAAGCTCCCGGGAGGCCCCAACGCCGTGCTCTACGGGGCCGGAGCGATCACCGGCATCGTGTTTGCCAACCGCATGATCCGACTCGCGGACGGCAAGCCCCTGCGCATCGCTCCCGGCGACTTCGGCGCCCCCACCGCCGGAGCCCCCCATGCGTGGGGCGTTGTCGTGACTGGTCGGTTCTAGCTCCAGTTTCCGGGGATCCTCGACCATGCGTCGACCGGAATCCCCCCGCCACGATTTGCGTCAACTCCATTCCTGGGCGAGCGAACTCGGCTACGATGGACAGGTCGCGGGAAGACCCCGTCCTTGCGACAGCCGCCGCCGGGTGATCCGTCGGCGGACGCTTCCTCCCCCGGCCATCCCCGACGCGTGAGTCGGTACGGCCCTTCCCGAACGTCGCCCCGGGGCGCGACGCCGGAGGTCAGACATGTCTCGCATCGACTACGAGCAGCGCATCCCCAACAACGTCGGTCTGTCCGACGATCGCCGCCTGCAGCGGGCCCTCGAGAAGTGGCAGCCCGCGTTCCTGGACTGGTGGACCGACATGGGTCCGGAGGGCTTCCAAGCCCGCGACGTGTACCTGCGTACCGCCGTCTCCGCCGAGCCCGGCGGCTGGGCCGTCTTCGACTACGTGAAGATGCCCGACTACCGCTGGGGCATCTTCCTCGCCGACCAGCAGGAGGATCGCCGCATCCACTTCGGCGACCACATCGGCGAGCCCGTGTGGCAGGAGGTCCCCGGCGAGTACCGGAACATCCTGCGCCGGATCATCGTCACCCAGGCGGACACCGAGCCCGCCTCGGTCGAGCAGCAGCGCTACCTCGCCGCGACGGCACCCTCGCTCTACGACATGCGCAACCTGTTCCAGGTCAATGTCGAGGAAGGACGCCACCTGTGGGCCATGGTCTACCTCCTGCACAAGCACTTCGGTCGCGACGGTCGCGACGAGGCCGAGGAGCTCCTGGCGCGCCGCGCCGGCGACGCGGACAAGCCGCGGATGCTGGATGCGTTCAACCAGGAGTGCAAGGACTGGATGACGTTCTTCTGCTTCACCATGTTCACCGACCGGGACGGCAAGTACCAGCTGGCCTCTCTCGCCGAGTCCGGCTTCGACCCGCTCTCCCGCACCTGCAAGTTCATGCTCACCGAGGAGGCCCACCACCTGGCCGTCGGTGAGACCGGCATGCAGCGGATCATCGAGCGCGCCGCCGAGCTGGCCATGGAAGACCCCAACGGCGACGCCCGCGCCCAGGGCGGCATCGACATCCCGACCATCCAGAAGTGGGTCAACTACTGGTTCAGCTACTCGATCGACCTGTTCGGCAGCGAGGTCAGCAGCAACGCGGCGGACTTCTTCGGTGCCGGCATCAAGGGCCGCTACCGCGAGGACCAGTACGAGGAGCACACCGCGCTGGACCAGTTCATCCACCTGCCGGTGGTGCGCGACGGCCGGGTCGTCACCGAGGAGGTCCCGCTCCGCAACGCCATGAACGAGGTGCTGCGCAGCGAGTACATCACCGACGCCGAGCGGGTGGTGAAGCGCTGGAACAAGGCGCTGGACAAGATGGGCAGTCCCTTCCGCATGTCCCTGCCCGACCGCAAGTTCCACCGCCGCCAGGGCATCTACGCGGGCGCGTACTTCACCCCCAATGGCGACCCGATCAGCGAGGATCAGTGGGAGGCCCGGCGCAAGGACTGGCTGCCCACCGACGAGGACCGCGAGTACGTGCGCAGCCTCATGAAGCCGGTCTACGAGCCGGGCAAGATGGCCAACTGGATCAAGGCCCCGAGCCGCGGCCTGAACCGCCAGCCCCTCGACTTCGAGTACGTGCGCGTCTGATCGCGTGCACCCGGGATGCCGGGTAGCCCCGACGTTGCAGCCATGTGGAGCTTGCAGGTCGGGGCCGCCCGCCCCGTGACAGCCGCGCGACCCTTCCCGTGCGT
This sequence comes from uncultured Pseudomonadota bacterium, assembly GCA_937891875.1. Classification (GTDB taxonomy): domain Bacteria; phylum Myxococcota_A; class UBA796; order UBA796; genus REDI01. Next base: position 8,292 of record CALATR010001015.1, read on the forward strand.
GCGCCCCCCTGCATCGCTTGCAGAGGTACAAGTGGCCCATCGCAGGGAGTCGCATGCCGTCCCGCACCCGCATCGTCGGTCACCGCGGCGCCAAGGCGCTGGTCGACCACGAGAACACGCTGCACGCCTTCGCCAGGACGGCGGAGGTCGGGGCGCGCTGGGTGGAGCTGGACGTGCGCCGCCTGGGGGACGGGGAGCTGGTCGTCTTCCACGATCCGGTCCTGGACGGAAAGCCCTTGTACGCGATGGGGCTGGACGAGCTGCGCGGTCGGTCCCGGGACCGTGGCTACCGGGTGCCGACCCTCGACGAGGCGCTCCGCTTCTGCGCCGGCAGGCTCCGGGTCGACATCGAGCTGAAGGAGCTGCACACCGAGGCGTGCGTGGTCGCCGCCGCCAAGCGCCACCTGCAGGTCGGCGACTACGTCTACACGTCGTTTCACGATCGCGTGATCGCAGGCTTGAAGCTCCTGGATCCCGCAGCGCCCGCCGGCCTGCTCCTCGGTCGCCCCGACCCCCGCGCCCCGCTCTTGACCCGCCTGACCGAGCTCTTCCCCGTGCACCGCCTGCAGGCCTGCGGCGCCGACTTCGTCGGTCCCTACTTCCGCCTGCTCCGCCTCGGCTTCCTCCAGCGCGTGCAAGCGGCCGGCTACCCGGTGTGGGTCTGGACCGTGAACGACGAGGCGTGCATGCGGCGCCTGCTCGATGCCGGTGTGGACGCGATCATCACGGATCGGCCGGACCTCGGGGTGAGGCTTCGAGAGGAGAAGCAGCCCGAGGCGCTACCGGCGGAGGCCTTCGAGCCATTCGATGACGAGTTGGTGGAGCAGCTGGCGGTCTGACACGCCGGCCTGATTGGGCGCGGCAGCCGATGAGGTTCGACCATCGGTCTCCACCACGGAGGAGCGGTGGACCGGAGGTCTGACGGAGAGGCACGTGGCGGGCGCCCCCCTCCGTCAGACCTCCGGGGCTCCGCTTCTCCGTGGTGGAAGACACTGCTCGGACGACCGACTCCGCTGGCGGCGAAGCCCC
>CALATR010001016.1 GCA_937891875.1 uncultured Pseudomonadota bacterium
TGCCGAACGCCGAGTTGGACGTGTCGCCGTGGTCGATCTCGACCGCGTCGATGTCGATTCCAAAGGCGTCTGCGACCAGCTGGGCGAAGGCCGTCTCGTGGCCCTGGCCGTGGCTGTGGGTGCCGGTGAATACGGTGACCGATCCGGTGGGATGAACGCGGACAGTCGCGGACTCGTACAGGCCGGCGCGGGCGCCCAGCGCTCCGACGAGGGCGGACGGCGCGATGCCGCAGGCCTCGACGTAGGTGCTGATGCCGATCCCGCGCAGCTTGCCGCGACTGGCGGCCTCCGCCCGGCGGGCCTCGAATCCGGCCCAGTCGGCCTCGGCCAGGCCCGCGTTGAGGCAGGCGTGGAAGTCGCCGATGTCGTACTCGAGCGCCACGGGGGTCTGGTAGGGGAACATGTCGGCGGTGATCATGTTCTTCCGCCGCAGCTCCACCCGGTCCATGTTCAGCTCACGGGCGCACTGCTCGACCAGGCGCTCGATGAGGTAGGTCATCTCCGGCCGGCCGGCGCCGCGGTACGCGTCCACCGGGGCGGTGTGGCTGAAGTAGGCCTTGGTCTCGACGTAGATGGCCGGGGTCTTGTAGACGCCGGCGGCCAGGGTGCCGTAGAGCCAGGTGGGCACGGCCGGAGCGAACGTGGACAGGTACGCGCCCATGTTCGCGGCGGTCTGGATGTGCAGGCCCAGGAAGTGACCCTCCGCGTCCATGGCCATGCGGGCGGTGCTGATGTGGTCGCGGCCGTGGGCGTCCGACTGGAAGGCCTCGGTCCGGGTCGCGGTCCACTTCACCGGCACCTGGTCGCGGCGCGAGGCCCAGGTGACGAGGACCTCCTCGGCGTAGTGGAAGATCTTGCTTCCGAATCCGCCGCCGACGTCCGGCGCGACCACCCGGAGCTTGTGCTCGGGGATGCCCAGGACGAAGGCGCCCAGGAGCAGCCGGATGAGGTGGGGGTTCTGGCTGGTCGTGTAGAGCGTCGTGTGGTCGGTCGCGACGTCGTAGTGGCCGATGGAGCAGCGGGGCTCCATGGCGTTGGGCACGAGGCGCTGGTTGCGGACGGTCAGCTCGACCACGTGGGCGGCGTTCGCGAACGCGGCGTCCACCGGCTCCTTCTCGCCCAGGTGCCAGTCGAAGCACACGTTGTCCGGCGCGTCGTCCCAGACCTTGTTGTCGCCAGCGATCGCGGCCTCGAGGTGAGGCACCGGCGGCAGGACGTCCATGTCGTAGTCGACCAGGTTCGCGGCGTTGCGAGCCGTGTTCTGGTCGGTCGCGATGACCATGGCGATGATGTCGCCGACGTGGCGGACCACGCCGTCGGCCATCGCAGGGTGGGGCGGCTCGACCATGACCGAGCCGTCCTTGCTGGTGATCTGCCAGCCACAGGGCACGCCGCCGACGCTGTCGGCCTTGAGGTCCTCGCCGGTGTAGACGGCGATGACGCCCGGCTGGGCCAGGGCCTCGCTGGGGTCGATGTTGGTGATCTTCGCGTGCGCCACCTGGCTACGCACGAAGGCGGCGTAGTGCTGGTTGGGGAGCACGATGTCGTCGGTGTAGCGGCCCTTGCCGGTCAGGAAGCGCTTGTCCTCCTTCCGCTTGACGGCCTTTCCGATGTAGCTCATCTCAGGCCCCCTTCATGTTGGCCGCCGCGGTCTGCACGGCCTTGACGATGTTGTGGTAGCCGGTGCAGCGGCAGAGATTGCCCTCGAGCCACTCGCGGATCTCGTGCTCGGACGGATCGGGGTTCTTGCTGACCAGATCCACCGAGCTCATGACCATGCCCGGGGTGCAGAAGCCGCACTGCAGGCCGTGGCACTCCTTGAAGGCCGCCTGCATCGGGTGCAGCTCGGAGCCGTTGGCGAGGCCCTCGATGGTGGTGACCGACGCGCCGGTGGCCTCGACCGCGAGCATGGTGCACGACTTCACGGACTGGCCGTTCACGTGCACGACGCAGGCACCGCATTGACTGGTGTCGCATCCCACGTGGGTTCCGGTGAGGCTCAGGTGTTCCCGTAGGAGCTGAACCAGCAGCGTTCGTGGTTCAACATCCTTGGTGACGGATCGGCCGTTCACCGTGAGGGTGACTTCCATGGGACCTCCTGGTGGTTTCGCGACTCACGCTCAGGGGTCGAAGACGGCTGCGCGTGCCGTGCGTAGTCGCCCACCCCTGGAGGCCAGACGGTACCAGTGCTGACGGCTCGTTCATGTGAGCGCGGCCACGATCCGCTGCATGGGCGCGATCCCACGGCCAGGCGCGGCGAGGCAACGCGGGGCGCGGCACTACTGCAGCAGTCCGATGAGCGCGCCCATCAGGGTGAACGAGACGATGTGGTACCCCGCGTCCACCAGCCACAGGCCGACCGGTCGGCGCTCGAACGCGAACGTCATCCCGAGCGCCGGGGCGACCCAGCCGAGGCCCGCCGCGGCGCCAGCGAAGGTTGCGAAGCCGACGCCGGCGTCCGGGCCGATGAACGCCGCGAGGTTGAGCGCCATCACCAGCGAGGCGATCCCGGCGAGCAGGAAGGTGCGGGCGAGCCCGCGGGACAGGGCCTCGTCCTCCAGGCCGACCAGCCGCTGCCAGACGCGACCGAGGAGGATCGGGGAGTACCAGAGTCCGCCGACCAGGAAGGCGGAGACGGCGGCGGCGAGCACGGCGAGGATCGAGAACGGCATGGGACCTCCGGGTTCGCAGGCCTCGTAGGGAGGCGGCGGATCCAGCGGTGCGGGCCTGCGACTGGAGGCGCACACCGGGCGACCGAAGGCGCACCTGGGGCGACCGAACCTGCACGGCAACGGTCACGGTCGGGCTACGATCGGCGCCGAGGAGCGCATGCCCCCACCGACCACCCTGCAGCGCATCGACGACCGGGCCCTGATGGCGGTCGGCATCCCGGGATTCGGGACGTTGATCCCCATCTTGACGGGGCTCTACGGCGACCTCGCGGTCGCCGATCCGCGGCTGTGGGCGGGGGCGGTCTGGTTCGTCGGGCTCGCCGCGGTCATCTGGCTCGGCAACCGCTGGCTGCTCCTGCGCCAGCGCCAGCACTTCGACTGGTTCCGCCATCCCCTGCGCCGGCTCGTGCTGCTCATCGCGGGCGTGGTGCTCTACACCGCGCCGGTCACCGCGGGCTGGCTCGCCTTGTGGTACCTCGCCCTCGGCTGGCCCGTGGATGTCGGCATCATCACGGTGGTCTCGCTCTGCAACACCATCTGCGTGCTCTTCGTCACCCACCTGTACGAGACCCTGTTCCTGCTGCGCGAGCGCATCGACGACGCCACGCGCCTCGATCGCCTGGAGCGCGCCCGCACCGAGGCCCAGCTCCAGGCGCTGCGCCAGCAGCTCGACCCCCACTTCCTCTTCAACAGCCTCAACACGCTGTCCTGGCTCATCGAGACCCGCCCCGACGACGCGCTGGCCTTCACCGACGCGCTCTCCGACGTGTACCGTTACATCCTGTCCCACCGCGAGCGCGATCTGGTGCCGCTGGACGAGGAGCTCGCCTTCCTGGCCTCCTACGTGCGCCTGCTGGAGCTGCGCTTCGGGGACGCAGTGCAGGTCTGCGTCGGCGAGCCGCACGGTGCGTGGGTGCTGCCCCCGCTCTCGCTGCAGGTCCTGGTCGAGAACGCCGTCAAGCACAACGCCTTTGCCGCCAGCGAGCCCCTGCGGGTGGACGTGCTGCCCGGCCAGGGGGAGGTGGTCGTGCAGAACCCTCGGCGAACGCGCCAGGACGTCGAGACCAGCCTGGGTGTGGGCCTCGACAACCTCGCCGAGCGGGTGCAGCTGGTGCTGGGCGCGGCCCTCACCGTGAACGCCGACGACCACCGCTTCGAGGTCCGCGTGCCCCTGCTGGAGGTGGCGTGAGGGTCGCGATGCTCGAGGACGAGGTCCCCGCCGCCGCCCGGCTCGCCTCCCTGCTGGCCCGGGTCGCCCCAGAGGCCGAGCTGGTCGCCACCTGGCCCACCGTCTCCGCCGCGGTCGCGGGCCTGCCCGACGCCGGCCCGCTCGACCTGCTGCTCTGCGATGTGCGCCTCGGAGATGGCAGTGTCTTCACCCTGTTCGACCAGGTCGACCTGGACGTTCCGGTCGTCTTCACCACCTCCTACGACGCCTACCTGCAGCGCGCGTTCGACCACAACGGCATCGGCTACCTCCTCAAGCCCATCCGCGAGGCGGAGCTGGCGGCGGCGCTGGGCAAGGCGCGGCGCCTGCAGCGGCACTTCCTGGAGCGGCGGGCGGATGGTCAGCTGGCTCCCGCAGCGCCGAGCGGCCCCGAGGGTCCGGCGACCCGCTTCCTCGCGCGCAAGGGCACAGCACTGGTGCCGGTCTCGGTGAGCGAGGTCGCGTGGTTCCTCTCCCAGCACAAGGTGCTCTTCCTGGTCCACCGCGACGGGCGGCGCATGATGATGGACGGCACCCTCGCCGAGCTCGAGCCGCGCCTGGATCCCGCGCGCTTCTTCCGCCTGGATCGCCGGGTGATCGCGCAGATCGACGCAGTGCGCGCCGTCCGGCCGGCGGGACGGGGACGGTTGTCGGTCGAGCTCTCGCCGCCCAGCGTGGAGGAGGTACGGGTGAGCCAGGGCAATGCCGCGGCCTTTCGGGCGTGGCTCGGAGGCAGCTGATGGCGGAGCCGTTCAAGAACTGGATCAACCCGGGCTCCATCCGGGGGCTCGGCGAGCAGATCCGCAGGGTGTACCCCGGCTTCCCGCTCGACGCGTACCAGGCCGCGGCCACGGACGGGCTCGAGGCGCTGGAGCTCAAGCCGCGGGTCGCCCAGGTCGCAGACGCGCTCCGTGACGCGCTCCCCGAGGCCTGGCCGGACGCCCTGCAGGTGCTGGTCGACGCGCTGCCCGACCCGATGGAGGACACCGAGGCGGTGTCGTCGGGCTTCCCGCTGTGGCCGGTGCTGCACTGCGTCGAGGTGCACGGACTCGGTCACCCCGCGGCCAGCGTGGACGCGCTGCACCCCATGACGAAGCGCTTCTCCGCGGAGTTTGCGATCCGGCCGTACCTGGACCAGCACCCGGACGTCGCGTGGGGGCGGGTCGCGCGCTGGGTGACGGACCCGGACGTGCACGTGCGCAGGCTCTGCTCGGAGGGCACGCGACCGCGGCTGCCGTGGGGGATCCGCCTGCGGGACAGCGTCGCCGATCCATCCCGCGGGCTCGCCGTCATCGAGCGGCTGGTGGACGACCCGGAGGCGTACGTGCGCACCTCGGTCGCCAACCACCTCAACGACATCAGCAAGGACCACCCCGAGCTCACCGTCGAGGTGGCCGGGCGCTGGCTCGCCGGGGGGACGGAAGGGCGGACGTGGATCGTCAACCGGGGCCTGCGCACCTTGGTGAAACAGGGGCATGAAGGCGCACTCTCCCTGTTGGGGTTCGGGGCGCCGCGGGCGAGGCTGGAGGCGATCGGGGTGAGCCCGGATCCGGCGGAGATCGGCGCGAAGGTGGAGCTCTCCGCGACGGTGCTCGCTGACGCCGACCAGCGCTACCTGGTCGACTGGATCGTGCGCGCGCCGCGGGCGGACGGCAGCCTCGGGCACCGGGTCGTCAAGGGAAAGCAGGTGGACGTGACGAAGGGTCAGACGGTCGCGCTCACCCAGCGCCTGTCGCTCAAGCCCGTCACCACGCGGGTCACCCGGCCGGGGCGCTGGGAGGTGGCGATCCAGGTGAACGGGGAGGTGCTCGGCGAGACCGCCTTCGAGGTGGTGGGGGAGCCCGCCTGACTGCAGGTCGGCCGCACAGGTGCGCACGTGCGCTCAGTGTGCGCGCACCTGCGAATTCCGTCGATAATGCCCGGGTCAAGCAGGGTGTCGCCGGGATTAGGATCAGGGTGTCACGCACGCCCGGAGGTCCCGATGCACCCTCAGCAGCCCCCCGTCGACCACGCCGCCGCAGGCCAGGCCGCCATGGAGCAGGCCAAGGCCGACATGCGCGCCCGCACCGGCCAGGCGATGTCCGACCACGCCCAGAGCATGGCCGCCGGCATGATCCAGCGAAAGATCCGCGACACCCTCAAGCCCTACCTGCCGCGCTTCCTGCACCCCCTGCTCCCCGGCGTCCGCGGCAGCGTCAAGGAGCGCGTGGCCAAGGACGTGAAGCGCTCGATCAGCCGATGGATCGGCGGGTGCGTCTTCACGATCCTCTTCATGACCGTGTTCTTCGGTCTCGCCGGCGGGATCCTGATCTTCGCGGGCGTGACCATCTGGATGTCGATCTAGAACGTCGGCTTGCGCTGCGGTGTCGCCGCAACCCCCGCGTCTGATGCATCGTCTACACTCCGAGCGCCTGACCGAGGGGGGCTCCGAACGGGGGCTGCGGGCGAGGGGATGATGGACGTCAGCGACCTGCTCCGCGAGCACGTCCCGGCCGAGCACCGGCGGGCGCTGGACTACGCGCTGCAGAAGTACCCACCCGGCGATCGCGGCCTGGATCCTCGGCTCTTCAAGGCGCTGGCCCGCGCTGGGGTGCTCCAGATCGGCGAGCTGGTCGAGGCGGTCAGCGACGAGCCCATCCGGCCGGTCGTGCAGGTGGGCGGACGGGATCGGCACCAGGTGGTGGCCCGGCTCGGTCGTGGGGGCATGGCCGAGGTCCTGCTCGCCTACGACCGCGCGCTCTCCCGCTACGTCGCGCTCAAGGTCATGGAGGGCACCTTCGCGAAGTCCGACGACTGGCGCCGCCGCTTCGAGGCCGAGGCGCGGATCACCGCCCAGCTCCAGCACCCCTGCATCGTCACGGTGTTCGACCTCAAGCTCGAGCCCGACGGGCGGCCGGTCTACACGATGGAGGTGGTCCGCGGGCGCACCCTGCTGGACATGGTCGGCGAGGCCCACGACGCGGTGGCGGCCGGCCGACCCCAGCCGGGGCACAACACCCTCGATGACCGGTTGTCGGCGTTCCTCGATGTGTGTGACGCGGTGTCGTACGCGCACACTCGCGGCGTCCTGCACCGCGACCTCAAGCTCGAGAACATCATGGTCGGCCGCTTCCACCAGACCCTGGTCATGGACTGGGGCCTGGCGGTGCGGATCGGTGAGGACGACGGCACGCCTGCTGGCCACGTGGTCGGCACGCCGTCGTACATGTCGCCCGAGCAGGCCACCGAGCGGTCGAGCGCACTCGACGGACGCAGCGATCTCTACGCCCTGGGCCTCATCCTCCAGGAGATCGTCACCCTGCGCCGCGCGCGCACCGGCAACACGCTGGACGAGACCATCGCCCAGGCGGTCGACGCGGTGCGCCAGCCGGTCCGACCGCTGGGCCGCGAGCGGATCCCCCGGGGTCTGCGCGGCATCATCGAGAAGGCCACCGCCCGCCGGATCGACGCCCGCTACGCGACGGTGGACGATCTTGCCGAGGATCTTCGCCGATTTCTCCGCGACGAGCCCGTGCGTGCCAAGCCGGACACCGTGCTCCAGGCCATCGGTCGCCAGGTCGCCCGCCACCGCACCCTGGTGCTGGCGCTGATCTTCGTGCTCACGACGGCGCTCCTGGGCGCGGTGCTCGTCGCGGTCGGGGGCGCGGTCGCGGTCAACGAGCTCGCCCGGCACGCGGCCCGGCAGCGGGAGGAGCGACTGGCGGTGGTCACCGATCGGGTGCGCGGGCAGGCGGCGCGGATCGACGGGGCGGTGCACTTCCACCAGGGTCAGCTGATGGCGCTGGCCGGGGCGGTCGAGCACGGGCTGGTCACCGATCCGCCCGACCTGGAGGTCATCCTCCAGGAGAACCTCACCGAGGGAACGGGTCGTCAGCCCGCCATGCAGCCGTCCGCCTTCTACGACTCCGACGTCACCCTGGAGGAGCCCGACCTGGTGCTGGCTCCGGACGCCGATCCCGAGGCGCTGCATCGCCAGCTCCAGCAGCTGACCCACTCGAGCCTCTACTTCCGCCGCGCGTTGGTGCAGTCGATCGGACCCGACGCCCGCCACCTGGACCCCGCCGCGATCGACGCCCGGGTCCGCGAGCAGGGGGCGCCGCTGGTGTGGACCTACGCGGGCACCGAGACGGGCATCCTCGCCGGCTATCCGGGCGTGTGGGAGTACCCCGACGACTACGATCCGCGCGTCCGCTACTGGTACAAGGCGGCGCTGGCGAGCGAGACGCCGGTGTGGACGGTGGTCGAGGCGGACGAGGGCGGCATGGGGCTGTTGCTCTCGGGCACGGTGCGGCTGCTGGACCCACAGGGCGAGATCGTCGGCGTTGCAGGCGTGGATCTGACCTTCGCCCACGTCATCGACACCCTGCTCGAGCCAGACGGCGGGCTGCCGGACGGGGTCGAGGTGTGGCTCATCGACAAGGACGGCAACGCGATGATCCGCTCGTCCCAGCGGCAGAGTGCCCGGGAGGCGCCGCCCGGCTGGACCCCGCCGCCCTTCCCCGACCAGGCGCTGATCGCCGAGCTGCGGTCCCAGGGCGCGTCGGGCCACCGCGACGTCGTCTTCGACCAGGACGGGGTGCTCGCCGTGTGGGCGCCGGTCCCCATCCTCGATTGGACCTACGTGCTGATGGGTCCGGAGGAGGCGGTGCTCCAGGGCTGGTAGGCGCGTGAGGAGGAGCGGCCGGTCGCGCGTTGGGGGGCCCACGCGAGGTCCCGATGTCCAAGCTCCTCCTCAAGACCGCGCCCTCCGCCGAGGTCGACGCCCCGCAGCA
>CALATR010001017.1 GCA_937891875.1 uncultured Pseudomonadota bacterium
CTACCGACTCCACCCCTTGCGGATCTCCAAGAGCTCCCCGATCCGCATCACGCCGATCCGATCGGGCTCGTCCAGGGTGCGCACGAAGATCATCGGCTCCTGGCTCTGCGCCACTCGAATACCCAGCTCGATCCGGATCTTCCGGCCGTCGCGCAGCTCCAGCTCGATCCAGTTGGGGGCGGGGAAGCCGGCGTCAGCGGGGGGGATCTCGGCGATGCCGGCGGCGCTCAGGGAGGCCAGGCGGATGGCAGCCTGCTGGGCGTCGCGCAGGTTCACGTCCACGTTGGGCGGCTTGACCATCTTCCAGCTGCTGTCGGCCGCGTTCTGCTCGAGCACGTAGTCGCCGTTGCGAGCATCGTGGAAGGTCATGCGGGCGATGTCGACCCGGTCCACCTCGACCAGCTTGCGGTTGCGCCACGCCGCCAGGGGCAGGGCCAGCCGCCCGGGCACGCTGCTCGCCACCTGGAAGACCTCGTCCCGCCCGGTGCGCCGCACGTAGGCCAGCTCGCCCTCGATGAAGAAGGACAGGGTGACCGGGTCCAGACCCGGACGCTCCACCGTGACCCGCAGGGTGGGCTCGCCATCCAGCGGGAAGTCAGGCGGAAGCACCCTTCCGGCGCGCAGACCGCCGATGCGGGTGAGGATCTCCTTCACCGTGTCGACGTCCACGTCGAAGTCGGGCTGGCTCGGCACGGTCCAGCCGCCGTCCTCCGACCGGCGCAGGGTGAGCGGCTCCTGCTCGCGGATGGCGATGGTCAGCGCGCTCGCCGCACCGGCCTCCAGGTCCACGATGCTGGGGTCGCGCCAGTCCCGCGGGGCCCGATCCAGCCGGTGCCTCCCGCCGACCTGGGCGCGGTAGACGGTGTCGTCGTCGGGGAAGCGCACGAAGCTCGCCCCGCCGACCGTGTCGCCGCCCACGTAGATGTCGACCACCGCGTCGTCGCGCTCGTCCTCGTAGATCTGCAGCCGGATCGCCGAGCCCGACTTGAGCCCGTAGGTCTCGACGTTGCCCTCCTCCAGACGCACCTGCATCGGCACGCCGCGGCGCAGCCTGGCGACCAGGTCCCGCACGGCCGCGCTGTCCGCCGGTCCCTCGATGGGGGAGGTGATCTTCCAGTTCCCGCTGTCGCCGAGCCGCTCGAGGGTCACGACCTGATCGGCCTTGGTGACCACCACCCGGCGCACCGTCGACAGGTCGACCGGGTCCAGGCTGGGCAGCTCGGCCACCTCCGCCGGCCCCACCGCGAGCAGGGCAGCGTCGACGGCGACCAGGCCGCCCAGCAGCCCCGCAAGCACCAGCGTCCAGCGCACTGCGGACATCATCGGCGCCTCCGCCCGACCACGAACACCACCAGGCCGACCCCGTACAGCACGACCAGCGGACCGCCGATCAGCCCCGCCCGGGTCAGCTGCAGGGTCGAGCCGTCCGGGGCCTCGAACGTCGCGTCCTGCGCGAGCTCGGTGCGGATCTGCAGCAGGTCGGTGTCCTCGGCCAGCCAGTCGATCGCGTTGGCGACCAGGGTCGGGTTGTTGGCCAGCATGTCCGCCGAGCCCGCCAGCAGCAGGCGCGTCGGCGCGGAGTCGACGATCTTCGAGGCGGGGTCGGGGTCCCAGGTGGGGTCGTCCGGCGAGCGGCCCTGGGGCGCAGGAATCGGCTTCTCGGCGTAGAAGCTCCCGAACCGGCCAGAGAGCGCGACCACGGCCGGCCAGGCGCCCGGCTCCTCGCCCGGCGCCTTGTTGTCGAAGACCTCGGGGCTGACGTAGATGAGTCCCTCGAGCTTCGCCGACTCCGGCATGGAGCGGATCAGCACGTCCGCGGTGACCCCGCGCGGCAGCTCCTCGGGCACGGTGATGCTCGAGACGAAGGGCAGGACTGCGGCGTCGATGCCGGCGGTCACCGGGTGCGCCTTGTTCAGGTCCGTCGTCACCGGGATCAGCGGATAGTCGACCTGCACCCGCCGCATGCGCCCCTCGCGCATGATCGGCACCTCGAACTGCTCGTTGTGGTCGCGGTCGAGGATGACGTCCCGGTTCAGCTGCAGCCCGTAGTGACCGAGCAGGGCGTAGAGGTCATGGCGCACCACCTGGACCCGCATCGAGCGAAAGTCAGGGCGGATGCCGCGCATGAAGAAGGCGACCGGCTTGCCCGCCATGAGGAACTGGTCGATCTGGTACTGGGCGCGCGGGGAGAGCGGGATCTCCGGCCCGTTGACCAGCAGCACGTCGATGTCGGCCAGGGGGTCGTCCTCGCCGCCCAGCTCCACCGCCTTGAGCTGGTGGGTGGTGGCGACGTCGATGACCAGCTGACCGACCGGGCTCTCCTCGGGGAAGCCCATGAGGTCGATCTCGCCGTGGCCCGTGCTGTAGCCGACGACCTTGCGCTCCTCGGGGGGGCGGGTCAGGGCGCGCAGACCCTTGACCAGCTGGTACTCGAAGGTCTCGGTGGCGGTCAGGAGGTCCACCGGCAGGGCGCGCTCGCCGTAGAGCAGCGACACGCCCATGTAGATCTCCCGCGCCTCGAAGCGGCTGCCCTGCTTGAAGCGGTAGGGGATCGGGCGGATGCCGTAGCGGCGGGCCTCCTCGGCGTCGTCCTTGTCGGTGTCGGGGTCGGCGACCTCGATCTGGATGCGCCCCGAGCTCACCGCCGCCAGCTCCTCCAGCTTGTCGAGCAGGTCCTGGCGGTGGTTGTTGTAGGGCGGGCCCAGGTCCTTGCTGTAGAAGACCCGCACCACCAGCGGCTTGTCGAGGGAGGCGACCGTCTGGCGGCTCACCTCGGACAGGGTGTAGCGCTGGTCCCGGGTGACGTCGGCGCGGAAGAAGAGCGAGCTGGACAGGTGGTTTGCGACCAGCGCGATGGCGACCCACAGGACCAGCTGCAGCCAGGCGTGCATCAGCAGGGTGCGACGGCGATCCATCAGGACAGCCTCCGCGTCTGCAGGACCAGGACCGCGCCGCGCAGGGCGACCGCGATGATGGCGCCGAAGAACATGAAGCTGCGCGAGTCCAGGACGCCGCGGGCCAGGTTCGAGAAGTGGTATTCGAACGTCAGGTATTGCACGACGTTCAGCCAGCCGACGTCGACCGCCTCCAGCGCGAACCCCAGCGCGAACGGAATCGCGATAATGCCGAAGGCGACGAGGAAGGCGAGCACCTGGTACCTGGTGACCGCGCTGGCCGCGACGCCCACCGCCGCAAAGGCCGAGCCCATCAAGAACATGCCCAGGTAGCCGGCGATGACGGTGTAGGGGTCGAGCGTGGCGTAGCTGCCGAGCACGATGGGGAACGAAAGCGTCAGGAGCAGGGCGACCGCGACCATGGCCACCGCGGCGAGCCACTTGCCAAAGACCAGCTCCGTCGGCGTGATCGGCAGGGTGGCGACCAGCTCGAGCGAGCCCGTGCGCGCCTCCTCGGCGATGAGCCGCATGGTCAGCGCCGGGATGAGGAAGAGGAAGGCGACGCCGGTCCAGAAGAAGGGCACCCGCATGGTCGCGACCTCGGCCAGCAGCACGTCCTGCAAGAAGAGCGTCGGGAACGCCAGCAGCACCATGAAGATGGTGAGGGCGATGTAGGCGAGCGGCTGCCCGAAGTAGCCGGAGAGCTCCCGGCGGAAGATGGCGGCGACGTGCAGCACGGTGTGGGCGGACTCCTCGTTGTCGTGGACGGGCCACCCTATCTACGCGCAATCTCCCCCACAAGTGACGTCGGCGACCCGATCGGCGAATGGGTCAGGAAGCACGGACTGTGTCGCGTCGCTGCGTTGATGGACGGCGGGGGGTGACTACCGGTGCGATCCCGACTCCCGAGGAGCACCCATGAGCAAGAAGCGTCTCGTCGCCCTGTCCGGCAGCCTGCGGAAGGGCTCGTACAACACCGCACTGCTGCACAACGCCACCGATCTGCTGGGCGATCGCGCCGAGGTCCGGATCCTCGACATCCGCATGCCGCTGTACGACCCGGATCTGGAGGACGCGGAGTTCGCCGCGAGCCTCGCCGCCACCAAGGCCGCGATCACGGACGCCGACGGCGTGATCATCGCGTCCCCGGAGTACAACTTCAGCGTGCCCGGCCCGCTCAAGAACGCGATCGACTGGCTGTCGAAGCCCATGCCCTCGCCCTTCGACAAGAAGCCCGTGCTGTTCCTCGGCGCGAGCCCCGGCGCCATCGGCACCGCCCGCGCCAAGATGCACCTGCGCGACATCTTCGCCGGCCAGGGCGCCTTCGTGCACAACGGGCCGGAGTTCAACCTCGCCCGCGCCCACCAGGCGATCGACGGCGACGGCCGGATCACCGACGAGGGCACCCGCAAGTTCCTGGACGGCTGCCTGGGCGGCTTCCTCGAGTTCATCGACCGCGTGGGCTGATCACTCCGGACGCAGGCGGAACCCGACCCCGACGCCCGCCTGCACCACGGGCTCGCCGGTCCACACGCTGCCGTCGCCGCGCTGGCGGGAGGGCGGGGGGCCGCCGCGCACGAACCCCCGCAGCTCCAGCCCCTCGACGGGCAGGGGCACGGTGGCCTGCACGCCAAAGACGGGGTGATAAGGCAGGAAATAGCCGACGGTCGCCTGGGCGTAGGGGTGGCCGACGAAGAGCTGGGGCTGGGCGCGCAGGCGGGTGCTGCTCTCGCCGGTGAGGGCGACGTGGTGGGCGCCGACGGGCAGGGTCAGGTCCACGCCGACGCCGTACCGCAGCCAGTCGCGCTCCCAGGCCAGCCCGAGTCCGACGACCGGCGCGAGGGCGTTGGTCACCCCGGGGCCGTCGGGCACACCGTCCGGATCCTGGGCGCGGAAGTCGCCGCTGTGCAGCCAGGACAGGCCCGCGCTGCCCTCGACGCTGACGTCGCCGAAGGGACCGCCGTCATCGACCGGCACCCGGCCCCCGGCGAGCTCCACCCGGCGAACCCCCTTGTCGGTGAGCGACCAGACCCGGAGCTGCTCCCCGCGGCCCTCGGCGAACCAGACCTCGCCGTCGAACGCCTCCAGGGGCTCCTTGACCCCCTCCGGTACGAGCTCGGCAGAGCCGTGGAGCACCTTGACCAGCGTCTCCCAGTCCGGCTGGGACACCGGCAGCTTCACCTCGAGGCGCTCGGCGGGGTTCACCCGCTCGGCCATGAGCCCGACGATCTCCCCGTCGAGCTCGACGTGGATCCAGTGGCGACCGGGGAGCACCTCGATGGCGACGGGGCCCTCGACGATCTGCGCCACCCCGTCCAGGAAGAGCGTGCTTCCTTGCGGAAGATCGGCCGCGACCACCGTGGCACGGGTCGCCCGGGCGAGGGTCTGGCGGAGCTCGTCGTAGGACTGGCGCTGGGGCGCCTCGGTGATGTCGTCCGGGCCGACCTTGCGCAGCGGGTCCAGGGCGAACGCGTCGAGCCAGGGCTGCTCGACCCACTCGTCGTCGATGCGGATGCGCCAGGGCCGGGCCTCGGGGGAGGTGGCCAGGGTCTCCCCCCAGAACCGGTCGACCGCGAAGCCCTGGTAGAGCAGCGCCTGGATGACGACCTCGCGGTCGCGGACGTCGCGGAGGATCCGCACCTGGTCGAGCGGGGTCTGCAGGCCGCCCAGGATGAGCAGCTCCCCGTCCAGCACCTTCTCGTGCACGCGCACGTCGGCGAGGGTGTTCTCGACGGTCTCGACGGCGGTGTCGTCGGTGGGGCGCCGGTCGACCGGGACCGCGCGGAACGCGGCCGGGGTGAGGGGACCCCGACGGGCGCCCGCCTGTACGGCGACCCGGGCGGCGTCCTCGGAAGAAGGCGGGTTCAACCAGACGACCTCGGCCGCGCGGGCCACCTCCGGCAGGGCGGTGGCGAGGAGGACCGGGAGGACGAGGAGAGCCGCGGTTTGGGGCAGGGCGCGCACGGCGGGACTGTACCGCGAAGGGGCGGTCAGCGGACCCAGGGCGAGAGATTGCAGGGTGTACGGTGCTCGACGCAGGTGTCGTAGACCTCCTGCAGGGTGCGGTTGGCCATGGGGAGGCCGGCGGGATCGTGCTCCACCCAGGCGACGCCGATCGGGTAGGGCGCGTCGTGGGTCGTACGGATGTAGAACTCGGCTGTGTCGTAGTCGTTGGCCAGGATCACCTGACCGTCCAGCTCGCGGACCAGGGTGCCGGCCGGCGCGACCACCGGCACAGCCAGGTCCTCCATCGAGCAGGCGATCTCGAACGGCGGAGGGTGGGTGGAGACCCGGCGCAGACCGTCGGGCGTGACGCGGTCGACGCAGCCCGCAGACGGGGGGGTGTTGTTGTAGTACCGCGACACCGGCAGGGACACGCCCTCGACCACGGGCTCGAAGTCCAGCCGCCAGGCCTCCGCGGCGGCGCGGCGGCTGAGCAGCACCACGGGTGCCGCGAGGAGGAGGGACAGACCGGCGACGGGCAGCAGGCGCAGTGCGGCCGTACCACGGATGGCCGGCATCACCCGGATCATCAGGACCAACGCCACGAGCAGCGGTGCGAGACTCCACGAGCCGGCGAGCCGGAGCGATCCCACCAGGATCTCGCGGTAGCCAGCGCGGTAGACGCTCCAGGGGTACCAGAAGACCTCGTCCGCGGCGCGCGCGAACAGGCCCATGGAGGCCAGGGCGGTCAGGGTGCCCAGCAACACCGCGTTCTCGACCCTGAGCCGGGCGAGGATCGGGTCGGGGTCGAGACCCGCAGTGCCCGACCCGACGACGGTCAGGACACAGGCGACGCCCACCGGCACCGCGAACCAGAGGTCCGGGAGGGGCGGGTCGAAGGGCCCCGGGCGGCCGAACGGCAGGGTCGCAGCAGCAGCGATGCCCACGCCCACGAAGAGCGCCAGCACAGCCAGCAGTACGGTGCCCGCGTCGACCCGGTGTCCCTTCCGCAGGCCGCGGCCGGCACGCCAGGACAGTGGCCCGAGCAGAGCCATCGCAGCGAACGACGTCGAGATCGACGTGATGACCATCAGCGACGACTCGTAGGCCCGGAATCCGTGGATGAGGTTGGGGGGGTAGTCCGGAGCCAGGAAGTGCTCGATCGCCCACACCCGCCACAGCGCGAACCCGAGCAGGGGCAGCACCCCGAACACCGCGAGGGTCCTGGGCCAGCCACGCTTCTCCGCCAGCACGTCGATCCCCCAGGCGAGGGCGGCGCTGACGAGGGTCGTGGCGATGAGGATGGCGAGCTCGAGCATGCGGGGTCCTCAGGATCGGCGTGAGGTCACCATGGCCATGGGTGGGTACGATCATGCAATGAAGACCATGCGCAAGCAGGCTCGCGCGGCCAGGGAGGCCCGGGAGCGCTCGCGCGAGAGGCGCTCTGGTGGCGTCTGGGTTGAGCACGACGCGATCCGGACGCCGCGGGACGCCACGTGCATCACCTGCGGCACCCCCCAGGGCCCTGGCGCGCCTGGAGCGGAGCGAGGACGGCTCTGGCGGCACGCCTGGACCGCGCTGGTCGCGGTGGGCGTAGGCAGCGTCACCGGGGTCGTGCCTGGGCTCGTGGTCTGGATCGCCGTCGGGTGAAGATGAGGTCCCGGAGGACTCCATGCGACCCAAGCCCAGCCGCACGCCGCCCGCCGACGGTCCCGTCTTCGAGGTGTTCGACGCCCGCAGCGCCACCGTCGAGGGCACCGCCGTCCGCAGGCTCCTGCCCCACCCCCGTCGGCGCACGGTCGGCGCGTGGTGCTTCTTCGATCACTTCGGACCGAAGCCGATCCCAGCGGGGACGCGCGGCATGGACGTGGCGCCCCACCCGCACTGCGGCCTGGCGACCGTGACCTGGCTGTTCGCTGGCGAGGCACTCCACCGCGACAGCCTGGGCAGCGTGCAGCGCATCCGTCCCGGGCAGCTCAACTGGATGACCGCCGGACGGGGCATCAGCCACGCGGAGGAGGGTGTCATCGCCGAGGTCGACGGCGAGATGCACGGCGTGCAGCTCTGGGTCGCCCAGCCCGACACCACCCGGAACGGAGACCCCCGGTTCGAGCACCACGAGGCCCTGCCCGAGCTCCACCGTGAGGGACTGGACGTGACCGTGCTGGTGGGTGCACTGGGGTCGGCGCGATCGCCGGCGCGGTCGGACACGGCGCTGTTCGCGTACGACGTGCGGGTCGGCGGACGTCTCACCCCGGGGGGTCTGACCCCCTCGGTGCTCCCGCTGGACCCGGCGTTCGAGGCGGCGATCGCCGTGGTCGAAGGTGCGGTGGAGGTTGAGGGGCGGGGGTTGTCACCCGGCGCGCTCGCCTACCTGGGCACCGGTCGGGACGCACTGAGTCTGGCCGGCAGCGGGCGGGTGCTCGTGCTGGGCGGCGAGCCCCTGGACGAAGCGCTCCTCATGGGCTGGAACTTCGTCGTGCGCGACGCCGCCGAGCTCGACGCTGCCTTCGCCAGCTGGGAGGCCGACGACGGTCGCTTCGGCACGGTCGACGGTGCCCGCGGCGAGCGGATCATCCCGAAGCGCTAATCACAGATCAGCGCGCCACCCTTGCGCTGGCAGCGGACCGTGCGCGGCGCCTGCAGGTCGGTCGTGCCGCTGATGTCGTCCGCACCCATGCGGGCGTGTACGTCGCAGGAACCAGCGGGGAAACCCATGATCCGCGCGCTCGACGTGCCGGACGCGCTCACGTTGCCGCAGCGGATGACCAGCGAGGTCGCGCCGTCCACGACCACCTGGGCCCGGGACACCATGCGCCTCACCGGCGGAGGCTCGGGGGCAGCGACCACCTTGGGCCGCACCGGCTCGACGACCGGCTGCTCCACGGGAGCCTCGGCCTCCCGCCCTTCCTCGGGGCCCGGAGTCTCGCCCGCCTCCACGTCCTCGACCACGTCCACCGCGTCTTCCACCGCCGCCTCCACCGGCTCGAGCGGCTGGGGAGCCGCGGGCTGGCGCACCATGACGAACACGGCGACCCCGACGACGATGGCCATGACCAGCCCGACCGCGCCTCCGACCAGCACGACGCCACCCGCAGCACCCAGCATCGGCAGGAGCCAGCCCCCACGCCGCCGAGGCTCGTCGGCGTCCTGGGCGTCCTCGGTCGGGGTCCGCAGGGTGTCGGGCTGATCCCCGCTCTGGGGGAGGTGGGTGCCGGTGCGCTCGGTGAGCACGCCGCTGACCCGGTCGGGCTGCCGCCCCAGCAGGGGGTCGACCTGTGGGATGAACCGCCGACCGAACTGGCGCAGGCGCTCGCTCTGGAGCTGGTTGGCGAGGGCGTGGGCCTGGGTCGCGAGGTCGGCCGCACGCGGGCGGTCGAGGGGCTCGTGGGCGAGGCACTGGCGCAGCAGGCCCGCGATCCGTCGCACCACGACCGGGTCGGCCCGGACGTGCTGCTCCAGGTTGCGGAGGTTGTTCACCACGAAGGTCTCGTGGCGATCGGCCAGCACCGGAGAGCGACCCAGCGGCGAGCCCGTGAGCAGCTCCACTGCGGTGGCGGCCAGGCTGTAGACGTCGCTCTCGGGACCGTCCCCACGGCCGGCGATCCGCTCGGGCGCCATGTAGCGCTGGGTGCCGATCACGTAGCTGCCGGTCTCGGCTTCCCGGCGGTTGCGCCCGCGGGCGATGCCGAAGTCCAGGATCTTGACGTCGCCGTTGGGGGTCAGCCGGATGTTGGCCGGCTTGATGTCCCGGTGCACCACGCGCAGAGGGCGGCCACGGCCACCTTCGGCGTTGTAGGCGGCATCCAGCGCATCCGCGACGTCGGCCACCAGCTCCAGGGCGGCGGCCGGCGGGAAGGCGCGACCGGCCCGGGTGAGGGCCTGCAGGGTGCGCTCGAGGTCGGCACCCTCGACGTACTCCATGACCACGGCCCACTGGTGCTCGAGCCGCACCAGATCGAGCACCGTGACGATGTTCGGATGGTGCAGGCGACCGAGGACCCGCGCCTCGTCCCGGATGCGCCGGGTGGCGTCGTCGTCGCCGAAGCGCGCCGGGTGCAGGAGCTTGAGCGCGACCTTGCGCGAGAAGCCCGCCGTGCTCTTGACCGTCGCGAGGTACACCTCGCCGAACGCTCCGACGCCGATGCGCTCGTGGAGCTCGAACCGGCGGCCCCCCGACAGCTGCCGGGGCTCTGGGGTGTGGTCCGTCACGGGGAGAGAGTACCCGAACCCGGGGTCCACCAGCCCGCTGGATCTGCTTGCACCCAACTTGCAACGCGACGCCGACGAGCCCGTCACCAGCGGAAAAACTTCCGGGCCCTCACAGGTCGTTGACCGGCCCTCGGCGCGTTCGCAGATCGAGAACGCGCGGGGGTCAGTCCCGGAACGGCCCCCGCTCGGCGAGCATGGCCATCTCTGCCCGGACCTCCCGGCTCTCCTCGCGTACGAAACGCGCGACGGCGTCGTGCAGGCCGGGGTGGGTGAGGCGATGAGCCGAGTGGGTCAGGTGGGGGAGGAAGCCGCGCCGGAGCTTGTGCTGACCCTGCGCCCCCGCCTCGAACAGGGTGATGCCCTCGGCGATCGCGAACTCGACCAGCCGGTAGTAGCAAGCCTCG
Organism: uncultured Pseudomonadota bacterium; assembly: GCA_937891875.1. Classification (GTDB taxonomy): domain Bacteria; phylum Myxococcota_A; class UBA796; order UBA796; genus REDI01. Next base: position 10,454 of record CALATR010001017.1, read on the forward strand.
AAGTGCACCGCGTCCAGATCCCGCAGCGCCCCCCAGTAGCGGCCGTACAGGTGGGGTCCCTTGCGGAAGGACAGGCTGCCGGCGACCGCCTCGTCCCCGTCGTAGGCCAGCACGGCGACCGCGCGATCGGCCAGGCGCTCGTGGGCCAGCTCCCACCATGCCGGCGTGAGGTACTGACGCTGCCACGGGCGATCGGCGTGGGTGGCGTCGTAGAAGCGGCGGAGGGCGGCCCAGTCCGAGGCGAGCATCTGGTCGCCGGTCTTGAGCACGATGTCGACGCCGTGCTCGTACGCCTTGCGCCGCTCCCGGCGGACCTCCTTGCGCCGCTTGCGGTCCATGCGGTCCAGAAAGTCGTCGAAGTCGCGATAGCCGGCGTTGTGCCAGTGGAACTGGTAGGTCTCGCGCCAGATGAGGCCCCGGTCCGAGAGGGCGTCGGCCTCGGACTCGGTGCAGAAGAGCCAGTGCACGCCGCTGGCGCGGATCCGCTCGGCCAGGAGGAACGTGCCGTCGATGAGGGCGTTGCGTACGGTGTCGACCGAGGCGTCAGGGCGCACCAGCAGGCGGGGTCCGGTTGCAGGGGTGAAGGGCACGGCCACGGTGATCTTCGGGTAGTACGGCAGCCCGGCCCGCTGGGCGCCCTGGGCCCAGCCCCAGTCGAAGATGTACTCGCCGTAGCTGTCGGTCTTGACGTAGGCGGGGGCGATGCCAGCGACGGGCCCGTCCTCGCCGAGCCGCGCGACCACGTAGTGCGGGTGCCAGCCGGACTCGCCCCCCAGGCAGCCGGCATCCTCGAGGGCCGCGAGGAAGCGGTGCTCCACGAAGGGGTTGTCCACGCCCGCGCAGCCGTCCCAGTCCGCCTCGGCGACCTGGTGCACGCTGCCGACGACCTCGAGCCTCGGCTCTGCTGTGTCCTGCATGCAGGGAGCGTAGTCAGCCGCGACGACACCGGCTCATGTCAACCGGACGTCAACGGGAACCTTGCCAGCGCCCTGTGGTCCAGCTAACGGCGACGCGGACCTTCGTGGTCCATCGCGCGGCCGCCATCCGGCGTCCGCTCAACCCCGAACGGAGCTTCCATGCCCTGTGTGACGACGCCTCCCATCGCGGAGGACGACGTCGCTGGCGAGCCGAGAGGCCGCCTCTGGCGACGGTGCTCTTTGACACCACGAGCGGGACGGACGGGTCGCATGGCGACTCGCTCGAATCTGTCCACCCTGGTCGTCTGAGTCGGGTTCATCCCCGGGTCTGACGGCCCGGGAATCGCTGCGGTCCGGCCACGGTCGGAACGCAGAAGGAGCTACAGGCGCACTTGCGCCTGGTGGCCGAGCCCCCCGGTGCATCCTGCACAATCGTGGCTCGACCATGCGGCGCGCCAGCGCGAGGGCCTCTCAGGTGGGAGCGGCCGGTGGCGCGTCGACCGACGACTGGCTTCACCACCCCGCTCCAGCTGCGGCTGGAGCCCGGTCGTCTTTGGTCCGCCTCCCTCGGGAGGTGAGCGGATCACCTCGGTGGTCCACCCTCGCGCACTCCGTGGCAGGAGCCCCTTCCAGGCGTGGTGCATCCGCACCCCGGCGGGTCGCGCCGTCGATGGGTCCACTGGACCTGACGCGCGGCCCGGGTCAAGCGCCCGGCAGGCCACCTCCGAACCGGGGAGCGACGCCTGCGACCCCCGTCCCGACTCTTCCCCACGTTGCGGAGCTCCGTCCCGCGCGGGGACTCGTGGCGTGCCGGTGTAGGCTGCCGCCCCAGGGAGGTGGCCATGCCCGCTGTGAGCGAGATCCTGACCCAGGAAGACCTGACGCTGCTCCGGGGTCTGTTCGACAACCAGGTGATGACCGGCGCCGCGCTGGCCGCCGTGGCCGGGACCTACAGCCGGGCCGCGCCGTGGACCAAGCTCGTGCTGGACCAGTTCTACGACGAGGACGCCGCCAACCAGGCCAGCCTCGATCCCGACCACCGCCGGGTCATGCCCCGCGCGGACGTCGAGCGTGTGCTGATCGGCATCATGGCCGCGAACCGCTGCGACTGGGGCCTCGCGCTCCACGTCTACTGGGGCATGTGCGTCGCCGAGGATCCGCTCGACCCCTCGGAGATCGCCGAGATCATCCTGCTCGCCGCCACCTATGGCGGAGCCCAGGTCCAGACCGAGGGCATGGCCGTGCTCATGGGCACGCTCGCCGGGATCAAGGGCCAGCTGGAGCAGGCGAAGAAGTTCAAGGCTCGCGACAAGCAGGTGGCAGTCGCGGGCGTGCTGCCGATCGTCGGCCTGCTCACTCGAACGCTCTTCCCGATCGTCTCCACGTGAGTCGATCTCGCGCGTGGCCGGGCCTGCGCACGGCAGACGTGGCGCGGCTGCGCTGCCCGGAGACCCACGAACCCCTGGTCTTCGTCGGACGCAGCCGCAACGACCGCCTCTGGGACGGCGAGCTGATCAGCGGGTGGACCTCCCGTCGCTGGCCGGTCCGCCGCGGTCACGTGCGCCTGTTCCGCGAGGACCGGGTCGGCGCGCCCGACCGCTTCATGCGCCGGATCTACGACAACGCCGCCGTGCTGCACGATCCCGCGGTGAAGATCGCCATGCCCCTGTTCCAGCTGCAGGGCAGCGAGCGCGCCGCCCGCGACTTCGTCATCGATCGCCTGGAGCTCGGCGCCCTGCGCAAGCGCCCCGACGGCGAGCCGGTCCGCATCCTCGAGGTCAGCCTCGGCACCGGCGCCAACGTGCCGCACCTCCTGCGCAAGCTGCCCGGCGACGTGCCCGTCGAGTGGTGGGGTCTCGATCTCTCCCAGTCCATGCTCGCCCGGGGCGCCGATCGCATGCGCCGGCTCGGCCTCGACCCCCACCTGCTCCTGGCCGACGCCCACCGGCTCCCCTTCGCCGATCACCAGTTCGATCGCGTGTTCCACGTCGGCGGCATCAACGGCTTCTCCGACCCCGGACTCGCGCTGGCCGAGCTGGCCCGGGTCGCGAAGCCCGGCACGCCGGTGGTCGTCAGCGACGAGCAGCTGCAGGCCGGCATCACAGACCCGTACCGCCGGGCGATGTTCGCGCTGGTCACCTTCTACGACGACGACCCGCGCTCCCCCGTGGACCTCGTGCCCCCGGGCGCCGTCGACGTGCGCGACGAGCAGGCGAGCCCGTTCTTCTACTGCTTGTCCTTCCGGATGCCCGGCAGGGTGGCGGGACCGCCGTAGACGAGCGTGTCGAAGAAGGGCAGGGACTCCGCACCGGTGTAGTCGATGACCGCGCCGTTGAACCAGCGGGCCTCGTCACTGGCGAGGAACATGCAGAGTCGGCCGACTTCCTCCACTTCCAGCAGGCGGCCGGCGGGCACGGAGCGGCGCATCGTCGACACCAGGCTCTCGACGGCCTCGGGGGGGAAGGTGGCCTGCAGCGCCTCGGTGATGACCATGGCGAAGGAGAGCACGTTGGCGCGGTGACCGAGCGGCCCCAGCTCGAAGGCGAGGTGCTTGACGTAGGTCTCGAGCGCGGCCTTGCTGGCGGCGATGGCGGCAGCCCCGCGGATGAGGTGGCGCGGCATGAGGTTGGAGAGCGCCAGCAGCTGGGCGCCGCCCTCGTCGAGGAGCCCGGCGTGGAGCAGGCCCTGGGTCCACCACACGAAGCTGTGGGCCATGCGGTCGAAGGTCGACTGGAGCTGGCGGGGGGCGAGGGGCTCGTCGCCGTGCACCAGGGTGCCGACGGACGCGCTGGCGATGGAGTGCACGAAGAGCTTCACCGAGCCCGGTCCGGCGAGCTCGGTCAGGCGGGCACAGCCCTCTTCGACCACGTCAGGCAGGCTGCCGTCGGCCTCCCACAGCACCAGCCGACGACCGGTGCGGGCGACGTCTTCCTGCAGCCGCAGCGCATGCTCGGGCCAGTTGCCCCGGTGCAGGCCGAACACGTCGTAGCCAGCCTCGGCGGCGGCGCGGGCGACGGCAGCGCCGGTCCCGGTGGACACCCCCAGCACGACGACCCAGCTCACGCCGACCTCCCAGCGCCCGGACGGGCGTCCAGCAGGGCCTGCACCGCAGCCACCACCTTGTCGTGGAGCGCGTCGACTGCGGCGTCATCCTCCGGGTCGACCGGACCATCCGCCTGCAGGTCGATCGGCTCGCCCAGCACCGTGGTCAGCTTGACCGGGATCGGCAGGGCCAGGGGCCACAGCCCGATCCCAAACCCGACGAAAAACGGCATCTTGAGCGGCATCCGCAACATCTTCCCCGCGCGGTACCCGTCGAAGGGCACCACGTAGCAGTCGTCCGAGCCCCAGCCTCCGGCCGGCACGACCCGCAGGCCGTACTTGAGGGCGAGCCGGATGTACCCGCGGCGAGAACCCCAGTCCACTTGATACCGGACCGAGCTGGGTCGACTTCCCTCCCGCGTGCCGCCCGGCGTGACGAAGACGTGCTCGCCGCGGGCGATGGCATCGGCGAGCTCGGGGCCGTCGTCGTTGACGACCGCCATGTCCTCCTGGAAGCGGCGCAGCATGGCGTTGCTGGCGAACAGGGTGTGGGCGATCGGATGGACCATCAGCCCCTGCTCCCGCGCCTCCTCCACCAGCATGATCAGGTCGTAGGCCACCGGCCTGCCGTGGTACCCGACCACGAGGAACGGCTCGCCGCGCTGGAGGATCTCCAGGTTCTTGCATTCATACCGGTGGTACCCGCGTGCAAATCGAAACCACCGCCGCCAGAACCGCGTGTACGCCCCCAGCGACGCGCTCGTCGGCTCGGCGGGGGCGCTCACCGTCGGCACAGGACGCGGCAGTCGCGAGCGCTGCCAAGGAAGGGGTTGGCGGGCAAGGGACCTCCGGGGGGCAGGGGTCCTATCCGGTGGGGGGGAGGGGCGGGAA
>CALATR010001018.1 GCA_937891875.1 uncultured Pseudomonadota bacterium
CGAGCCCGAGCCCGAGCCCGCCGACCGGCCCCCCGTCACCTACACCCTGACCCCCTCCGGCTCGTACCTGTCCGTGCTCGTCCGCTACGACCGCAGCGCGCTTGTCGCCGGGCACGACCACGTGCTGGTCGCCCGCAACTTCACCGGCACCGTCACCTGGGATCCCGACGACCCTGCCGCCTGCCGCATCTCGGTGACCGTGCCCGCCCGCTCGCTGGTCGTCGATCCCCCCGGATCGCGCGCTGCGGCCAACCTCGAGGGGGAGACGCCGGAGAAGGACAAGGAGAAGATCCTCGAGAACGCGCTCGGAAAGTCCCAGCTGAACGCGGCGAGCCACCCCGACCTCACCTTCCGCAGCACCGGGTGTGCCGCTCGCGGGGACAAGGTCGACGTCAGCGGCGTGCTCACCGTGGCCGGTCGGGGGAAGAAGGTGCGCCTGCCCATGAGCATCGCCGCGGAGCCGTCCAGCTTCTCGGCGCGGGGCTCGCTCACCGCCGCCCACGCCGACTTCGGCATGAAGCCGTTCACCGCCGCTCTCGGCGCGCTCAGGAACGAGGAGACCCTGCGCTTCACCTTGAGCTTCAGCGGCGCTCCCTGAAGTCCATCTTGTCGATCTGCAGCCGCTTGAGCATGCGGCTCAGGGTGCGGCGGGAGATCCCGGCCTGCTCGGCGGCCTCGCTCACGCGCCCGCTCGTGCGGGTGAGCACGCCCTCCAGGTAGGCGCGCTCCAGGGCCTCGATGTGGGGCTGGAGCGCGTCCTCGAGCGGCTTGTCGAGGGGCAGCTCCGGCCGTCCGGGGCCGTCGCGCAGGACCGGGCTCGCCGGGGTCGATCTGCCGCCCGAGCCGCGGGAGCGGAAGGCGACCAGATCGTGGAAGCGATCGGAGTCGACCATCGTGTCGGCCTCGGTCAGCACGAGGCGCTCGGTGAAGTTCTCCAGCTGGCGTACGTTGCCGGGCCAGGCGTGGGAGACGAGCGCGTCGAGAAAGCCGTCGGTGACCGTGGGGCGGGGGATGCGGTAGGCGTCGGCGAAGCGCCGGGCGAAGTGGGCGAAGAGGAAGATGATGTCGTCCGGGCGCTCCCGGAGCGGGGGGATGACCAGGCGGATGACGTCGAGGCGGTAGAAGAGGTCCTCGCGGAAGCGACCGGCGCGCACGTCCTCTTCCAGGGACGCCGAGGTCGCGGCGATGACCCGCACGTCGACCGGGATCTCTGCCGCTCCGCCCACCGGCCGCACCGCGCCCTCCTGGAGCACGCGGAGCAGGCGATACTGCACGGGCAAGGGGACGTTTCCGGCCTCGTCCAGCAAGAGGGTGCCCCCCTCGGCGTGGCGGAACAGGCCGGGCTTGGGCTGGGTGGCGCCGGTGAACGCGCCCTCGACATGGCCGAACAGCTCGCTGTCGATGAGGGTCTCGGGCACCGCGGCGCAGTTCAGGGCGACGAAGCGGCCGTCGCGCCGGCTGCGCTTGTGGATCGCCCTTGCGAGCAGCTCCTTGCCGGTACCGGTCTCGCCGAGGATCAACACCGCGGCACTGCTCTGGGCGACCTGGGCCGCCGTCTCGAACAGGTCGAACATGGCGCGGCTGCGGGCGATCATGCCCTCGAAGCCCTCGTCCGTGGTGGGGGCCGCCTCGGACTGGGTGCGGGGCAGGAGCTGCTGGCGTTCGATGATCTCGACCAAGACGTCGCAGGCGCGCTGAGGCGAGCGATCGAGCACGACGTCGCGCACCCCGGCGTGCAGGGCGTCGCGCACGACCTCGGGAGTGGCGCGGGGGTTCCACAGCACGACGTCGACCAGGGGCCAGGACGCGCGGATGCGGGGGATCACGCCCTGCCAGTCGAGGCCGTCGTCGGCGGGGGGGCCGAGCACGATGGCTCGGGGAGCCAGGGTGTCGTCGGGGCGGATCAGCTCGGAGACGGCGCCGACCACGTGCACGTCGAGTCCGCGGGCATCCAGCTCCGCGTGCAGGGGCTCGGCGCCGAGACGGAGCACCAGGGGAGGGGTCTCGGCAGCCATGGGACACGTATGGCCCGTTTTGGCAGATGGGACAACCGTGTCCCGCAGGCATGGGACATCTGTGTCCCGTTCTTCGCTCAGCCCTGGAGTTTCGGCCTGGCACGGGGGTTGCGTTGAACGGGTGGTGAGGAGACATCACCCATGAACCAACCCATCTCTCGTCGTGCGATCCCGGTCGGGATCCTCGGCGCCAGCGGAACCAGCGGCGCCGAGCTCACCCGGCTGGTCGAGGACCACCCCGACCTGGAGCTGCGCTTCGCCACCTCCCGGTCGGCCGCGGGGCGCTCGCTGTGCGACCTCGACCCGGCCTGCCCCGACGTGCCCCTCGTGCACCCGGACGATGCGGACCTCGGCAGCGTGGAGCTGGTCTTCACCTGCCTGCCCCACGGCGCGTCCGCCCCGATCGTGAAGGACGTGCTGGCGGCGGGCCCGCGGGTCGTCGACCTGTCCGGCGACTACCGCCTGCGCGACGCCGGCCTGCACACCTCGGTCTACGGCAGCCCCCGCGACCCCGCGGTCGCCGAGCGTGCCGTGTACGGCCTCACCGAGCTCACCCGCCGCGAGGTCGACCGGGCCCGCCTGGTCGCCAACCCGGGCTGCTACCCCACCTGCGCCGCCCTCGGTCTCGCCCCGCTGGTCGCCCGCGACATGGTCGACGGTCCCGTGATCATCGACGCCAAGTCGGGCGTGTCCGGAGCCGGTCGCTCGCCGAAGACGGGCACGTTGTTCGTGTCCGTCGTCGACGACGTGCGCCCCTACAAGCTGGGCGCCGCCCACCGCCACCGGGTCGAGATCGCCCAGACCCTGCAGCGCGTCGCCCCGGATGGAAAGCCCGCGCCCACGGTGATCTTCAACCCCCACGTGGTGCCCATCGAGCGCGGCATGCTCGCGACCATGGTCGTGCGCACCCCCGGCCACTCGGCTGCCGACGTGCTCGACGCCCTGCGCGAGACCTACGCCGGCGAGCCCCTCATCGAGGTGCGCGACCAGCCCGCCCGCATCCGCGCGGTCGCCCGGACCCCCCGGGCCCAGCTCGGCGTGTCCGACGTCGCCGGCACCGACCACGTCGTCGTGACCTCGACGATCGACAACCTGGGCAAGGGCGCTGCCGCCCAGGCCATCCAGAACGCAAACCGCATGCTCGGCCTGCCCGAGACCCTGGGCCTGGTGCCGGGCGTGCTCGCACGGAGTGACTCCCCATGACCACCAGCCTGCTGAAGGTGGGCGGCGCCCACCTCGATGACCCCCGCTTCCTCGACGGACTCCTGTCCCGCGTGCGCGAGCTGACCGAGCACGGCTCGGTCGTCGTGGTGCACGGCGGAGGCAAGCAGATCGGCGCTCTGCAGCGTCGGCTGGGCCTGGACCAGCGCAAGGTGGACGGGCTTCGCGCCACCTCCCGCGACGACATGGCCGTCGTGAGCATGGTGCTCTGCGGTCTCGTCAACAAGCGGATCGTCGCTCACTTCAACCACAACGGACTCAACACGCTCGGCGTGTGCGGCGCCGACGGTGCCCTGCTGCGCGCTCCGTTCTACGGCACCGGCGAGTTGGGCCGGGTCGGCGACGCCCCCCAGGTCGACGAGATCGTGCTGGAGGACCTGCTGGAGCTGCACGACGTGGTCGTGCTGGCCCCGGTCTGCCAGGCGCCCGACGGCGGGCTGCTCAACGTCAACGCGGACACGGTCGCCCAGGCGGTCGCGGTCGCCCTGGGCGTCGAGGAGTTCGAGTTCGTCACCGACGTCGACGCCGTGCACACCGAGGACGGCCCCGCGCCCACGCTCAACAGCGACGACGTGCAGCGGCTCATCACCCTCGAGATCGTGGACGGCGGCATGCTGCCCAAGATGGAGGCGGCCCTCGCCGCGCTCGACGGGGGCGTGCCCCGGGTGCGCGTCGGCAGCCTGGAGAGCCTGACCGACGGCGGTGGGACCGAGGTGGTCGCATGAACGCCGCCTCTCCCCGACAACCCGACCTGGTGCGCACCGCCGATCGCGTGATCGCACCCACCTACACCCGACCCCCGGTCGTGTTCGAGGACGGCGACGGCTGCTGGCTGCGGAGCCAAGGCGGCGACCGCTACCTGGACCTGACCACCGGGATCGCCGTCACCAGCCTCGGCCACGGCAACGCCACCGTGCGCGACGCCCTGCACGAGGCGGCCGACGGCCTGCTGCACACGTCGAACCTGTTTCACACGGCAGCACCCATCCGCCTGGCCCGGGCGCTGACCGACCGCTCCTTCGCCGAGCAGGTCTTCTTCTGCAACTCGGGCGCCGAGGCGGTCGAGGGGGCGATCAAGTTCTGCCGGCTCGCCCGACCCGGTCGGGGCGACGTCGTCTACTTCGGCCACAGCTTCCACGGCCGGACCCTGGGCGCGCTCGCCGCCACCGACA
>CALATR010001019.1 GCA_937891875.1 uncultured Pseudomonadota bacterium
AGACTGGAGACTGGGGACTGGAGACCGCCCCGCCACTCCCCCGCTGAAAACAACGCGACTTCCCGCCAGCGGATCGGAACCCGCCACTCCCCCAGCGCCACACCGCCGGTCAGCGCACCTGCAACGTAAATCTCGCGCTACAAGGCGCTCTTCCGAGATCCAGCTCCAGGCGCTGCGTCGGGCGCTCTTCACCGAAGTCCGGCCACCAGACCGCGTCCACCACCCGGACCGCAGCCGTCGTCCGCAGGTCGATCTCGTGGTCGTGGAAGTGCAGGATCGCGCCGCTGCCCAGGATGCGGACCGTGACGTCCGGGTGGAGCAGCAGGCGGCTGACCGCGCGCTGATGCTGGCCACCTTCGACCCGGTCCTCGACGCGGATGCGGCGGCCCTTCACCTCGACCGTGCGGCGGTGCACCGGGCTGCCGGGCAGGTGCGCGTAGCCGTCGTGGCTCGCGGTGAGCACGAAGCCGTCCGCGCGCGGCATCCACGCGTGGCGGGTCACCGTCCAGCGCCGACCGGCGCGAAAGACTCCGAAGAGCTCGGCCTGGTCGAGATCATCGAGGGTCATCGTGTTGTGGGCGGCGGTGCTCCGGCAGGCTGCGCGGGTGTCGCCCTGGTACTCGTACACGCCCTGATCGACGAGGAAGCGCTCGCCGTCGAGCACCCAGGTGAGAGCGAGGCAGTCGGCGTGGCCGTGGGCGGGCAGGGCCTCGGCGGCGAGGGGGCCCGCGTCGACCACGACCAGGTCGGAGCCGTCGCGGAAGGCATACAAGCCCGCGTCGGCGAGTGCCGCGACTGCGGGTACGTCCGGGCGCTCCCCGCCGTGGGACACGTAGGCGTCGAGCAGCTCGCGGGCGGGTCGGGCCATGGTGAGGCCGCCGTCGCCGAGCAGCAGCGGGCCGCCGTCGGGGGCGGTGGTGAAGGCGGCGGCGTAGGCCATGCGCTCCAGCGCGGACTCGAGCGCGCCGCGGGCAGTCCCGGGGGGCACGAGCGGCAGGAGCGCGAGGAAGTCTTCGAAGACCTGCAGGTGGTAGGCCGGGCTGCGCTCCACGTGCAGGCCGTCGTCGGGCACCTGGATGGCGAGCTGGGTGATGAGGTGCTCATCGGCGAGCTCCCCCCAGCGCACCGCGTCGGGTCCCTCGAAGCAGGCCGCCCCCCAGCGCAGGGCCAGGAGGTTCTTCACCAGGTGGTTGCCGCCCAGATCGGTCTCGAGGTTGCGCGCCAGCCAGGCGAGCTGGTCGGCGAGGCTCTGCAGGATCGGCTCCAGCACATCGTCGTGCAGGGCCTCGCGTCGGGCGAGCTGGTCCATCCAGACCGCGACCCGCACCGACAGCGCGAACGCGTTCCAGGCGCCGACCCAGTAGCCGGGCCCGTAGGGCGGCACGCGCGCGACCCAGTCGTGGAGCACTGCGAGAAACTCCGCGTCGGACAGGGACTTCAGCCAGTGGTGCTCGTGCAGGCGGATGCGCTCCAGGGTGTTCGGCGGGGCCCACTCGGGGGCCCAGTCGATGGGCGGCACGGGCGCTACCGCGTGGCCGAGCATGGCGTCGTCGAGGCGGGGCTGAAGGGGGGAGACCGGCCACTGGGCGAGCGGCCGGGCGACGGCGCGGGCGGGTCGGCGGAGGGTGCCGGGAGCGGCCTTCTCGAGGGCGACGCGGGCGCGGCGCTTCGCCTGCAGCAGGGCTCGACGAGCGAGCTGGCGCGGGGGAACATGCTGCACCATGCGCAGCAGGGGACCGAGATCGCGGGCCTGCATGGCACCTCCGGCGGCCTGCCCTAACGCACCCGGTTACCGCGCCGCCCGGAGGTTGCGTGCCCGTCCAGCTCGACCTGCACATCCCGCGACACGCGTTCTCGGTCCGTGAGGTCGCCCGCGCGGGGGACATCTGGCGCGCGTTCCAGGAAGCGGCCGTGCTGGGCAGCAGCGCTGTGGGCTGGCCCCCGCCCCGCTACCGTCAGGAGGACTGCGCGTTCGTGGTGCGCTCCATGGTGGTCCGCCACCACGCCGAGGCGCAGTACGGCGAGCCCGTCCGCGCTACCACCTGGGTCCGCAACTTCCGCCGGGGCCTGCTCACCACCCGGGAGATCCGCCTGCACGGGGAGGGCGATCGCCCGCTCGCCAGCGCGACCCAGGAGTGGGTGCACGTCACCTTCGGGGTCGACGCAGACGGGCAGGTCACCCTGCGACCCTCCCGGGGCAAGCCCGAGCTGATCTCGGCGTTCGAGCAGGAGGAGCACGACGCGTCCCCGGTCCTGGACCAGGTCGTCGAGGCTGCGGACGGCGCGCCGACCCACGTGCGCGCCATCCCCCTGCGGCTGACGGAGATGGACCCCCTGGGGCACGTCAACCATCCGGCGTACATCGACCTGGTCGACGAACACACCTCGGCGCTCCTGCACGCGGCGGGCATCGATCCGGTCGCCCTGCAGCCGGTCAGCGAGGAGGTCCGCTACCGCGCGGGCATGGACGCGCCCGGCGACGCGGTCGTGCACACGACCCTCGCTGGCGTGACCGGGGCCGGAGCCTGCGTGCTCGCCCACCGCCTGCTCCGTCCCGACGGCGACGTCGCCGCCGAAGCCACCACCGTCCGCACCCTCGCCGGAGTCGAGCCCGCTCGCCTGCGGCAGGTCCTGCTCACCCCCTGATCCTGGAGTTGCCATGAGTCACGACGCACCCGGGGGCCTGTCCCCTGCCGATCTCTACGACCTGGTCCACGACGCCGCGCGCCAGGCCCTCCGCGACGAGCTCGGCGGCGACGACGTGCCGCTCGCCAAGCGCATGGTGGAAGGCCGGGTGGTCTTCATCGACGGCGACGAGCGCACGGTGAAGGAGACGCCTGCGGCGGCGTTCTTCTCGAAGGTCACGGCGGTCCGCGAGCGGCTGCGGGTGCTGGAGCAGAAGATCAACAACCACGACGGCTTGTCGAACACGGACAAGGCGGAGCTGCAGAGCTACATCACGCGCAGCTATGGCTCGTTGACGAC
>CALATR010001020.1 GCA_937891875.1 uncultured Pseudomonadota bacterium
CCCCGACGAGGATCTGGAGGCGTTCGCCCGCTGGGCCATCACCGGCCGCGCCCACGCCATGGGCCTGCTGCCCCGCACCAAGGGCCCGTACTGGCGACTGCTCGACGATGCCCACCGTAGCGACCTCCCCGAGCGCATGGTCCGCGACCGCAGCCTGGTCGCCATCCAGGTCGACGGCGCCCGCCGGACCTACCTCGCCCCGCCGGGCTTCCTCGACGCCCCGCCCGGCGAGCCCCCCGAGCGCATGATCCTGCTCGGACCCCTCGATCCGCTCTTGTGGGAGCGCCGCCTGGTCCACCAGATCTTCGAGTTCGAGTACATCTGGGAGGTCTACAAGCCCGAGGCCAAGCGCCGCTGGGGCTGGTACGTCTGCCCGCTGCTGCATCGCGGTCAGCTGGTCGGGCGCCTCGAGGGACGGGTGCGCGACGGCACCCTGACGATCGACACCCTGTGGGAAGAGCGGCGCGGATCCGTCGACGAGTCCGCTCTGGACGCACTCCTCGACCAGCACGCCACCGCGATGGGCGCGTCGGGTCTCCGTCGTCCCCGCCGCTCCCGCTGGCGCCTCGGCTGAGCCCCCCTCCACCCTGCTAGGCTCCGGCTGGGAGCGCCCGTGTCTGCCGTCCTGGTCCTGCTGTCGATCGTCTTCGCCGTCGTCCCGATGACTGGCCTGCTGCTGCTGGTCTGGTGGCTCGACCGCTACGACCGCGAGCCCCTCTGGCTGTACCTGCTGACCTTCCTGTGGGGCGGGATCGGCGGGGTCATCATCGCGCTGGTCGGCAACATGCTGCTGGACCTGACCCTGACCCCGGTCGCCTTCGTCATCGACCAGGCGGCCCAGACCGGCACGGCGCTCCAGCAGGCGGTCGGTCCGACCATCGTGGCCCCCCTGGTCGAAGAGCCCGCCAAGGCGCTGATCCTGCTGCCGGTGCTCACCGCCCGCAACTTCGACGGTCCGACCGACGGCTTCGTCTACGGCGCTGCTGCCGGCCTCGGCTTCGGCATGACCGAGAACGCCCTGTACTTTCTGTCCGTGCTCGGCGACCCCGCGGTCTGGTGGGACACGGTGGCGGTTCGAACGGCATTCTCGGCCGTCATGCACGGCGCGTGCACCGCGATGGTCGGCGCGTGCCTGGGCTGGGGCCGCTTCCGCCGGTGGTGGGGGATCATGCTCGGCACCAGCGTCGGCTTCACCCTCGCCATGGGCCTGCACGCGTGGTGGAACGGCCTGCTGACCTTCGGCTCGCTCTCGAACACCCCCGGCCTGTACGAGCGCGTCGCGCTGTACAGCCTGCCGGGCATCATCTTCACGGTCTTCCTGGCGTTCCAGGCCTCCCTGTTCGGCGAGTCCCTCAAGATCCGCCGCGAGCTCCGCGCCGAGGCCGACACCGGCGTGCTGCCCCCCGAACACCCGGGCATCGTCGCCAGCTGGTGGCGCCGCCAGGGCTACGACTGGCTCCCCCCCGGCGTCGACCACCGCCGCTACATCCAGGCCGCCACCACCCTGGCCATCCGCCGCCGCCAGGCCCGACTCCCCCTCGGCCGCCGCGACCCGTTCTACGCCGATGACTGCGAACGCCTCCGCAAGCAGCTGCTGGCGATGCAGCGCCACGCGGACGAGCAGGGCGAGAAGTGGAGCTACGAGCGGATGGAGGTTCTCGAGTAGCGGCGTTCGAGGCGGGTGAACGCGTGGACGATCCCGGCTGTCCCAGCGGGAGAACGCTCGTGGCGGGTGGACGATCTCGGCGGTCCGAGCGGGAGAGCGGTCGTGGCGGGGCGGTCCCTGGTCTCTGGTCTCTGGTCTCTGGGCCCAGCGCGCCGGCATGAGGAGGGCGTGACCGGTGCGGCCGCGAAGCTCGGTGACGCGAGCAGTTCCGAACAGCCTGGAGTCACGGTGCGAGCAGCCACGGGCTGGGCGCCAGAAGTCCCCGCGCGCAGAGGGCCCCAGAGACC
>CALATR010001021.1 GCA_937891875.1 uncultured Pseudomonadota bacterium
CTCCCCCCGCTTCGTCGAGCAGGTCCCAGGCCGTCTCCGATGCCTCTTGGACACCGGCACGGACGCGATCTCCGTGCGACTACAGCTGGTAGTCGATCACCACGGAGCCGCGCTCCTCTTCCTCTTCTCGCTGGTCCTCCTTCGCCTCGGGCTGGCGACGGGGGACTTCGATGTGTAGCGGGATCACGGCGCCACGCTGGCGCTCGGTGTCTCGCTCACGACGGATGCGTTCAATGATGTACGCGTCGAGCATGTTGACCTCTGGCGTCCACTGAGAGGATAGCACCGGCCCTGGCACCGACAAGCCTGATGGGATCGTCGGTCGCGGTGTCGCTCGACTGAAGTCGAAACGATGTCCGCACACTCTTGGACACCGCGCCTCCCTCCAGGATTCACCGGGTGCTGTCATCCTTCGTCGACGTTGGGGGCGGGCTCCTTTCGCCCTCCTGCCATCCGTCGTTGCGCCCCCACGCGGCGGCGAGCGCCGCCAGGCTGCGATGCAGATCGGCCAGCTCGGACAGCCCGGCCTGGCGAAGCGCCGCGTCGTGGCCGGCGAGGACCTCCACATCTCCCCGCGCGACCGGGCCGGTGAGGGCGGCGGCCGGGTCGGGCACGGCATTGTCGATGGAGCGCCGGACCAGTGGCTGGAGCAGGCCGGCGGCGTCCGCTGCGGGGACCCCAGCGGCGACCAGGGCCCGGCAGGCCTCGCCGAGCAGGATGGTCGCTCCGTTGCCCGCGAGGACCGCGGCTGCGTGGTAGAGGCGGCGGTCGCCGCTGACGCGAAAAGCGCGCATTCCAAGGGCGTTCGCGAGCCACTCGGCGTGGGCGAGGCCCGCGGCGTCCCCGTCCACGGCCGCGGGCACGTCGCGCAGATCCGGCAGGCCCCGCTCCGGGCCGGGGAAGGTCATCAGCGGGTGCATGCTGCCGACCGCGCGGTGGCCGGCCAGGGGGGAGAGGTCGGTCGCACCGCTGCAGTGCAGCACCACGGGACCGGCGGGCACCTCCCGGGCCACGGTCGCGATGGCGCCATCGGGCACGGTGAGCACGATCAGGTCGAGCCCCTCGGTCTCTCCGGCCGCTGCCGCCCCGCGACCCAGGAGCACGATCTGCGCCCCCGAGTCCGTCAACAGGCGCTCCAGGCTGCGGCCCAGCCGCCCTGGTCCCAGGATTCCGATGCGCTGTGGCGCCGCGTTCACGAGGCCTCCTCTCCTGCATGCTACCGTCGCCGCCACCGGGACGGAGGGAGCATGCAGCGGGTCTTGCTGGCGGGCCGCGGGGAGCTGACCCGTCGGCTCATTCGAAGCCTGCGCGAACGCGGTGTCGAGAGCGTGGTGGTCTTCAGCGAGCCCGAGGTCGAGCAGCCCTGGGTCGATGAGGCCGACTACGCCGTCTACTTGAACGGGTCCACCGTCGAGGAGACCTACCTGGACGGACAGAAGATCGTCAGCGCCGCCCACGACTCGGGCGCCGCCACGATCCACCCCGGCTACTGCTTCCTGGCCGAGCGCGCCGACTTCGTCGCCCAGGCCAACGGCGCCAACCTGCGGGTCATCGGCCTCGATCGCGAGGAACTCGAGCGGATCGCTGACCGATTCCTGGTTCGGCAGGTGGCGGCCGCGATCGGCGTGCCGACCATTCCCGCAATCGCCGTCCCCGAGGGCGAGGACGGGCTGGAGCAGGCGGCGGGCATGGATCTGCCGCTCTACGTCAAGGCCGTCGCGGGCGGCGTCATCCTGCGGGTCGACCACTACGACGAGCTGCCGATGGCGGTGCGCGAGGTCCGTCGCCGGGCGCGCTGGCTCACCGGCACCGATGACGTCTACATCTCCGCCGGTCTCGCCAACGTCCGCCAGCTGGGCACGACGGTCGTGCGCGAGCCGGGGGACCGCGCGTACGCGCTCGGCCACAGCGACAAGAGCGTGCAGGTGCGATTCCGGTCGTGGATGGAGGAGTGCGGCAACGAGGTGGTCGCGCCCGAGGTGGGCAAGCGCATGGCGGAGGGGGCCCGCAAGCTGGTCGAGGCCCTCGATCTGGGCGGGGTGGTCCGGGTGCGCTGGGCGGTCGACAAGGGTGGTGGGTACTGGCTTCTCGGCGTGTCGGGCCGCCTCACCACCGGCTATTCCCTCGTCGAGGAGGTCTTCGGCGTGGACCTCATCGACGTGCAGCTCCGCCTGGCCGAGGGGGAGCCGCTGGCCTGGGAGGGCGCGGACACGACCGCGACCCGCCACGGGGTCCAGCTGCGCCTGCTCCATGTCGACCCGCGCGACGGGGTGTCCCGCCCCGACGGCGTGCTGGAGCGGCTGGAGCTCCCCGACATGGCCAAGGTCGAGGTCGGTGTGGCCGTCGGCCAGCTGTGCACCGCCGAGACCGAGCCGCTCATCGCCAGCATCGTCGTCACCGCACCCACCCGACAGTCCGCCCTGGTGAAGGCCCGCGCCGCCCTCGAGGACGTGGTGGTCGAGGGCCTCGTCACCAACCTGGAGGTGCTCAAGCGGGTCGTGGCCGCTCCCCAGTTCTGGAAGGGGGCGTACGACGTGCACGTCGTGGACGACTTCCTGGTCGACGACTGATGCGTTGACCGGGCCCCGTGGCCGACCTATGGGGGTCCGGCTTCGGAGGCGACCATGGCGGGCTACCGGCCCCAACGCATCGCGGAGATGATCCACCGGGAGCTGGCGATGCGGCTGCATCGTGAGCTCGGACCGGAACATCCGCCCGTGAGCATCACCCACGTCGACGTGACCCGGGACCTGTCGGTCGCGCGGATCTCGTGGTCCGTGCTGGGCGGGGATCCGCCTACGGACGCGCTCGTCGAGGCGATCGACGATGCGGCACGGGCCCTGCGCGGCCCCATCGGCCGGGCGCTGCGGACTCGGCACGCGCCGGAGCTGCGCTTCACCCTCGACAGCCACACGGATGAAGCCGTGCGCATGACCGACCTGCTGGGCCAGATCGGCCGTGAGCTGGCGGAGAAGGACGCCGAGGTCGAGGGTGACGACGATGACCTGGACGACGCGGACGACGAGGCCTGATCCATGAACCTGACCCCGTCGTTCCTGGTGGTCGACAAGCCGCCCGGCATCACCTCTCATGACGTCGTGGACGTGATCCGCGCGGTCACGGGCGTGCGCAAGGTCGGCCACACCGGCACCCTGGACCCGTTCGCCACCGGCGTGTTGCCGCTGGCGCTCGGCCACGCGACCAAGCTCATCCAGTTCCTCGACGAGTCGGTCAAGATCTACGAGGCGCTCATCCGCTTCGGCAGCGCCACCGACACCGGCGACCCCACCGGGGAGGTCATCGAGGAGCGGCCCCTGCCCGACGCGGACGAGGCGCGGGTGGACGAGGTCCTCGCCACGTTCCTGGGCGACAGCCTGCAGACCCCGCCGGCCTACAGTGCGGTCAAGCACAAGGGCAAGCCGCTGTACCACTATGCGCGCAAGGGCGTGGACGTGCAGGTGGAGGCCCGGCCGATCACCATCACCGGCATGGAGCGGCTGGCGTACGACGGGCAGACCCTGTCGGTCCGGATCACCTGCAGCCGGGGGACGTACGCGCGCGTGCTGGCCCAGGACATCGCCGATGCACTCGGCAGCGCCGGACACCTCGAGCAGCTGGCCCGCACGCGAAGTGGGCCCTTCGTGCTTGAGGATGCCGTCGACTTCCCCACGCTGGGCGCGCTGGTCTCGGCGGATCCCGGTCGGACGTGGCAGGAGGTCCTGCTCAAGCGCGGGCGCAAGGAGGAGCGGGTTCCCTGGCGTCCCCGCGATGACGTCCGTGCGGCCCTGGGCGATCGGATCCGCAGCCCGCTGGACGCCCTGTCCCACCTGCCGCTCGCCGAGGTGAGCGGCACGGACGCCGGTCGCATCCGCAAGGGAGGCGACCTGCCCGCGGCCCCGGCTGGCGCGGTCGTCGGTGGGCGCTACCTGATCGTGTGCGGCGCGGAGATCATCGGCGTGGCCGAGCACACCGCCCGCGGGCCCAAGCCCGTGAAGGTCCTCTGAGCCGCCGCGGCTCCGTGCAGAGCGTGGTCAAGGTGCTGTGACCTTGACACGTTGCCCTCAGCCGGTGATGGGGGCGTTCGATTCAACCACCCGACCCTGACGGTCCTGCGGGACCCGGACAGATCGCCGTCCGGACCGCCTGCGGGAACCGCGACTGGAGAGAGACATGGCGATGACCGCGGCCGACAAGCAGGCCATCATGGAGAAGTTCGCTCGTTCCGAGGGCGACACCGGTTCCCCCGAAGTCCAGGTCGCGCTCCTGACCGAGCGCATCCGCTACCTGACGGAGCACTTCCAGACCCACAAGAAGGACCACGCCAGCCGGCGCGGCCTGCTCAAGCTCGTGGGTCAGCGTCGCCGCCTCCTGAAGTACATGAAGAACCAGGATGTGGAGCGGTACCAGAACACGATCAAGGCCCTCGGCCTTCGTCGTTAGCCTCTCACGGCGTCGGGACCCCCCGGCGCCGTTCCTGTATGGGGGTGCCGCGTCCGCCGGACCGGTCCCCCGAACAGGTGCTGGCTGCGAGAGCGGCCACTGGACCCTCGGGTCCATCGATCTTGAAAGCAAACCAACACGCGTCTGGACACAACCCGGCAGGTTGCCGGCCTTCATGGACTGAGCGCCGTGGTTCTAGGAGCCACCGCACTCACTCCGGGTGGGTCTGTGAACCTCAAACCGGCCGACGTTCAGGCGCACCCACGCGGAGCGCACCCCACTGGGTGGGCCCGCACGCCCGCGTGTCCTCAGGGCACGTCTGGAGGCATTTGTGCACAACGTCAACGAGGTCACCAAGTCCGTCGAGATCGGCGGTCAGACCATCACCTTCGAGACTGGCAAGTACGCCAAGCAGGCCAGCGGCGCCGTCATGGTCAGCTGCGGTGACAGCCAGGTCCTCGTCACCGCCGTCTGCGCGGAGGGGTTCCGCACCTTCGACTTCCTGCCGCTCACCGTGGACTACCAGGACCGCAACGGCGCCAACGGCACCATCCCCGGCGGCTTCTTCAAGCGTGAGGGCCGCTCCGGCGAGCGCGAGATCCTGATCTCCCGCCTCATCGACCGCCCGATCCGTCCGCTCTTCCCGAAGCACTTCCGGATGGAGCTGCAGGTCATCGCGACCACCATCTCCTTCGACAAGGAGAACGAGACCGACGTGCTCGCCTTCAACGGCGCCTCGGCCGCGTTCCACATCTCGGAGGCCCCCCTCAGCGAGCCCGCCGCCGCCGTGCGCGTGTGCCGCGTGAACGGTGAGCTGGTGCTCAACCCCGGCTTCGAGGGGCGCGAGAAGGCCGACATCAACCTCGTCGTCGCCGGCACCC
>CALATR010001022.1 GCA_937891875.1 uncultured Pseudomonadota bacterium
CTGCACGCAGCCCACCTGCGCCTGCGACCAGAGTAGGTCGAACGCCGAGGATCGCTCATCTAGCGGGCGCGAACCGTCGGCCAGGGCGGAAGAGGCACAGGCGAGCACGGGGGCCGCGAGCGATCCCTGCTGGGCGGCTGCGCGCAGACCGGCGGAGTGCAGGGGCGGGCAGTCCACCGGCGCGGGTGCCGCAGCCGGCTCCGGCGATGGGGAGACGTGGGACTCGAGGGGCGCCCCGTTCGCCGGAGTGCGCGCTGTCGTGGGCGACGAGTCCACGCGAGAGGGCGCGGTCGGTGCCGCCCACCACGCCGAGACGAGGGCGCCACCGGCCCCGATCGCCAGGCCGCCCGCCACCACGGTGGTCAGGGCGAGCCCCACGCAGCCGAGCCCCAGCCGACGGAGCCCGCGCACCAGCCCTCCGCGGCGACGCGGCGCTGGATCCGCAACTGACGGTGCAGCGACGGTCGGACGTGGCGCTGGAGGCGGAGTCGCGGTGCGTGCGGCGGGCAGGGGAGGGGGCGTCGCCCCGGCCCGGATGTGCGGCGGCGGCGGGACGGGAAGCAGGCGTCGATCCGGCGGGTTGGGCACGTCCTGCCGATCCTGCGGCCGCTCCTGTACGGTGATGACGCGCCCGACCAGGGAGCTCGGGGTGGCTGCGAGCAGGGCGGATCGCCGGGGAGGGTGGTGCTGGGCGCGCTCGGCGAGGGGCTGACCGCGGGCCACCATGGCGATGGCCGCACACCGCTCCCCGACCTGCAGAGCAGTGGGTCGCAGGTGCGCCTCGAACGCCAACATCTGCTCGATGAGGCCCCGCCCGGGAGCAGAGAGATCCGCCGCGGCGATGGCGTCGGCGACCGCCTCCCGGTGCGCGCTCTCGGTGGTCGCCAGCTCCACGTGCTCGCGCAGATTCCGGGCCTTCCACGGGCCGACGCCGGAGCGTGCGACCAGCCAGGTGACGCCGAGGGCGTAGATGTCGACGGCGTGCGGCGAGTCGATGCGCCCGGTGACGCACTCCGGCGCCCAGTACGCCACCGTGCCCACCCGGCCGGTCGCCTCGGTCCGCTGCTCCCGCTGCAGTGCGTCGGAGCGGGCGAGGCCGAAGTCGACCAGCCGCACCTCGCCCTGGGTGGTGACCAGCACGTTTCCGGGCTTGATGTCGCGGTGGGCCAGCCGCAGCGGCGTCCCATCGGTCCCGACCTGGGTCCACGCCGCGTCCAGGGCGTTCGCCACCTGCTGCACGAGCTCCACGGCGGCCCGCTGGGAGAGGGAGCCCGTCTCGGCGAGCCACTCCTCGAGGCTGCAGCCGTCCACCAGCTCCATGACGACACCGGGGCGGCCGTGCGCCGAGACACGCCCTTCGAAGCTTACGATCCCCGGATGGGCCAGGCTGCCGAGGATGCGCCCTTCGTGGATGAGCCGGTCGATGGCGTCCTCATCGGACGCGTGCTCCCGCCGGAGCACCTTGACCGCGACCCGACGCGCGTCCTCGCCGACGCCGATGGTCGCCGCATGCACGCGGCCGAAGCGCCCCTCTCCAAGGAGCTCCTCGAGCGTCACGTGAACCAGCTCGTCGGGCGACCCCATCCGCCTCCTTGCGCGGGACCGACGGGCCCCGCCTCACGACAGGCAAGTAGGCAGCCGGCTCGACCCGGTCCCGGACGCGCTCGACACGCCCCGTGTCATCGTCGCTCCCCCCTCACCGCACCTCGTAGTGGGCCCCCGCGTCCACGGGATCCCCCGTCGAACCGTCCTTCACGCCGTCCTTCCTGGTCGTGAACTCCCTCCACAGGGGGAAGGCGCGGTCGGCGTCCTCGGTGTGGCCGAGGTCGACGCAGGCGGAGGTGAAGGGGTCGCCGGCGGCTTCGTGGGCGAGGTAGCGGCGGGTGGCGCCGGGGGAGAAGGGGTTGCCGAAGCGGGCGCTGCGGCCGTCGAGGTGCACGTTGGTGTCCTCCCAGGCCCGATGGTCGGTGTCGCTGCAGCTGTGGTGCAGCTCGCGGGGCTGCAGGCGGGGGTCGGGGTGCAGGTCGCGGGCGTTGTTCCAGAAGACGCAGTTGCCGACGATGGTCTCCTCGCCGCTCCGCAGCACGCCACCGTCGTCGGTATGGTCGACGAAGGTGAGGTTGAGCAGCTCGAACGGGTGGTCCGGGTCGATCTGCACGGCGTTGGGGCCGACGTTCGCCTCGAACAGGGTGTCGGTGACCGAGCCCCGGGATCGGGTGGCGAGCAGGGCGACGCCGTTGTTCTCGACGATGCGGTTGCGCAAGAAGCGGCTGTGGTCGACCTGGCCCTCGGTATCGGCCAGGTAGACGCCAGCACCCTGGCTCATGGCGGCGTTGTCCTCGAAGGCGTCGTGCTCGATGACGACGTACTCGGCACCGGCCACCATGATGCCCGCGCCGTTCCAGGCGATGTTGGCTTCGAAGGTGCTGGCGACGACCTCGACCCGCGCCCGGCTTCCGATGCCCAGGGCGCCGCCGTTGGCGTTGCGCACGGCGCCGATGTTGGCGCTGAACGCGGAGTCCCGGATGATGACCCCCTCGCTGGCGGGCGCGATGTGCACCCCGATCCCCAGGCGCACGTCGGTGGCGTAGCCGTCGTGGACCGCGACCCGGTCGAGCTCGGTGCTGGAGGCCATGGTGACGACGGTCGGGGAGTTGTCCGCTCGGGACGCCTGGTTCGGGGCGTCGCGCTCGGCCTCGACGGTGTCGAGATCGAGGGGGACGTCGTTGCCGAGGCGGTCGCCGGAGAGGATGGAGGGTCCGCCGGAACGGTCTCCCTCGCGGACCGCCCGGTCGGTGAAGCCCCCGCGCACGACGAGGCCCTCGGGCATGACCAGCACGGGCTCGCCGGCGGCGGAGGGCCGGTAGGTGCCCTCGGCGAGCCAGACCTCGTAGGGGCGGTCGGGCCCCCCGCGGCGCACAGCCTCGCTGACCGCCGCGTCGACGCTGCGGTAGGCGTCCGCCCAGGAGGTGCCGTCCTGGGCCCCGCTGGCGGCGGCGTCGACGAAGACGACCTCGCACCAGTCGGGGTGGAACTCGGCGTGGAGCTGCACGCAGGGATCGGTGTCGTCGCACAGACCGTCCTGGTCGCGGTCGCCGCTGGCATCTTCGCCTTCGCAGGCATCCTGGTCGTCGCAGATGCCGTCCTCGTCCGAGTCGCTGGTGGCGTTGTCGCCGAAGCAGGGGTCGATGTCGTCGCAGATCCCGTCGCCGTCGCTGTCCTCTGTGGTGTCGTCGCCCTCGCACTGATCGATGTCGTCGCAGCGGCCGTCGCCATCGCTGTCGCCGGCCGCGTCGTCGCCCTCGCACTGGTCGAGCACCTCGCAGACTCCGTCCCCGTCGTCGTCGCCGGGGTCGGCGGCGCAGGGGTCTGTGTCGACGATGCTGGGGCCGGGGCAGGCGACGAGCAGCAGGGCGAGGGCGGGCAGCAGCGGGAAGGTGCGCGACGTCATGATCGCTCCGTGAAATGGGGTTCGATCAGGAAGGCGCAGTCCGCGCGCCGGGTGTCTGATAGTTTTTGAGAGAACCCTGTGGCGGCGTGTGCGTACGCGGCTGCACACGCCGAGGATCATGGCTTCCTCCTACGAGGATCTGAAGGCGGCCTTTCTGGCCCTGCAGCGGGTCGCGGTCTCGGCCCGGGCGGGCTGGCTGGACCGGCTGGGTGCGGACGATCCCGGACTGCACCGCGACCTGATGTCCTTCCTCGCCTTCGAGGTCGACGACGTCGCCGTGCTCGATCCGGACGATCGCACCGGCCCCGAGCCCCTGGTCGGCACCCGCTACGCCGATCGCGGCCTGCTGGGCGTAGGCGGCATCGGCGAGGTCCGCCGGGTGTTCGACCCGTCCCTCGAGCGCACGGTCGCGCTGAAGTTCCTGCGCACCCGCCACGTGCTCGACCCCGATCCCGACCGCCGCGCCGCCGCCCACGCCCGCTTCGTCACCGAGGCCCGGATCCAGGCCTCGCTGCACCACGCGGCCATCCCCCCGGTGCACGAGCGCGGCGAGCTCCCCGACGGTCGGCCCTACCTGACCATGGCCGAGGTGACCGGCGAGACCCTGCGCGCCCGGCTGCCGAGCTGGCCCCTCGAGCGCGCGATCGAGGCGTTCGAGGCCGTCTGTCGCGCGGTCGCCCACGCCCACGAGCGCGGGGTTCTGCACCGCGATCTCAAGCCTTCGAACGTCATGATCGGTGAAGAGGACTCGGTCTGGGTCGTCGACTGGGGGCTGGCCCTGCCGCGGGACCGCGGTCAGGCGGACGCCATCGCCGGCACGCCCGCGTACATGGCCCCCGAGCAGGTCCGGCCCGACGCCCCGCTGGACGAGCGGACCGATGTGTATGCGCTCGGCGCGATCCTCTACGCGATCCTGTCCGGCGACGATCCGTACGCCGGGGTCGAGCCCCACCAGATCATCGAGCGACTCCGATCGGCGAGCCCCCCGGCAGCCCCGAGCGGGCCCTCCGCGCTCGTCGCGCTGTGCACCCAGGCGATGGACCCGGAGCCCGATCGGCGCCCATCCTCCGCGTCGGCCCTCGCGGACGGGGCGCGGGCCTGGCTCGATCGGGCAGACGCGCCGTCGCGGCGGTGGCTCGGGTGGGGGATCGGCATCGGTGCGCTCGTCGTGGTGGGGATCGCCGCGGCGGCCGGGTGGACCTGGAGCCTCCAGGACCTGGCGCGGGATCGGGAGGCCGCGGCACGTCTCGAGGCGCTCAGGACCGCGGTCGCCGATCACCGTGCGGCCGGCGACGAGGCGGCGGTGGACGAGGCCTTCGCTGCGTTCGTCGCGCTGCGGGACAACCTGGGCACACCCGCGCTCGCCGACGCCTGGCTGGAACGGGCGGAGGTCCTGCAGGATCGTGGTGATGCGACGGGCGCGCGCCACGCGTTGGCGCTGGCCTACGCGGAGGCGCGTACGGACGACCAGCGCGCCGAGGCCCTGCTGGAGCTGATGCGGTCCCAGGCGCGTACGGGCCGCTGGGACGCGGTGTCCGCCACCCTGGACGCCCTGAGCCGGCAGGCGCCGAACGCCCTCCTCGACCCCCGCGCGCGCGAGGCCACCTGGCGCCTCGCGGTCGCTGGCCGCATGTTCGACATTCGTGGTGCGCCGCCCGACGGTTCGACCCGCACCCTCGAGCCGGTCGTCCGCGCCTGGGGCCAGGCCCGCTCCCTGGACGCGCCGGATGGGGTGGGGGACGCGCGGGTGATCGGCTTCGACTCCGACGGTGACGGCTACGACGAGCTGTGGTCGCTCACGGCCGAGGGGTTGGTCGCGTGGGGCCTGCCGGCGAGCGGCCCGGCGAACGGCACCCTGCTCGCATGGCCCGGCGATCTGCGCGCGGTGGCGGGCTCCTCCCTGCGGGTGGACGAGGAGCCTCACCTGCTCGTGCCCGACGAGGACGCCATGGTGCTGCTCGCCCCCGGGCCCTCCGGGCTGCAGGTCCGCGGTCGCTGGCCGGCGGAGAACGCGGCAGGGCGACCGTTCAACGCTGCGGCGGGGGACCTCGACGGGGACGGTGCGGACGAGGTGCTGGTCGGTCTTCCGGTCGAGCGTCAGCTGGTGCGGGCCCGGCGGGACGGCGCGGGCCGGTGGGTGACCGAGAGGCCAGAAGGCAGCACCAACCGGGCGAACTCCGAGGTGCGCGGGCTGGTGGTGGAGGACCTCGATGCGGACGGCGTGGTCGACCTCGCGGCGGGTCTGGGTCCGTGGGGTGCCTACGACGTGCGCCTGCTGCACGAGACCGAGACGGGCGCGCTGGCCCTGCGGTCCCGCTACAAGGTCGGTCCGGTGCAGACGCTGCGGCGGGCGCGGGGGGCGGAGGGCGTGGAGCTGGTCGCGCTGGTGCACGATGGACCGCCGCTGCCCAGGGACTTCCCGGTGGATCCTGCGCTCGGTCCGCGCCCGGGAGTCATGCGCTTCCGGGTGCGCGACGGCGCGCTGGTCGATCCGCGGCACACGTCGCTGCCGCTCGACAAGCGGACCGGCTTCTTCGTGGTCGACGTCGACGGGGACGGGATCGACGAAGTGGTCGTCTCGACGCTGACCGACCTGTGGGTCGGGCGACTGGATCGCGACGACGCGCTGGTCGGCCTCACCCTCACCGACCTGGACGGCCTGCTGGCACTCGACGCCGACGAGGACGGCAGGGACGAGCTCATCGTCCGGGACCGCGCGGACGGCCGCCTGTGGGTGCTGGGGTCGGGTCAGGAGCGCCTCGCCGCCCGCCCTCCGCAACCGCGGCCCCAGCTGGAGCCGCTCCCGCCGGGCTGGCTCGCCGATCAGGCCGTGCGCACCGACGCCCTGTACGCGATGGGCTTCGCCGCCGAGGCGGCGGACACCCTCGCCGGGCTCGCGTCGCTGGATGGCTCGCCCCAGGCGCGGGGGGCCGCCCTGTCTCGCGCGGCCCGCTATCTGGAGCTCGAAGGCACCGATCCAGCCGCCGCGCTCGCGCTGTACGAGCGCGCGATCGCCGAGGACCCGGATGCAGTCGACGCCCACCTCGGCGCGGCCCGGATCGCCGAGCGGCTCCATCGCTTCGGGATCGCGGCCACCCACCTCGAGACCCTGCAGCCTGGACGCTCCGCAGCGCTTGCCGCGCTCGCCGACGCGCCGGTGTGGACCCTGCGTGGGGACGCGGCCTGGGAGGAGCTCGCCTCCAGCCTGGACCCGCTGGGCATCCGCACGGACGCCCGTCGCGACCGGATCGGGCTGGAGACGACCGGCGGGGAGGTGCTGCTGAGGGTCCCGCTGACCCGCACCGGCGATCGCCTCGGCATCGAGATCGACGGCGAGCTGACCGACCTGGCCTGGTCGAGCGGCATCTCCATCTCCCTGCTGCCCGCGGGAGGCCAGCACGGGGTGCGCATCTGGATCCACGGGCACGGGGGCGGCGGCCACGTCGAGACGGCGGTGGGCGGGGTGTGTGGGCCGCCAGACATGAGGAACAACCTGGGTGTTGCCCAGGATCACGCGCCGGTGCTCGGGCCTGTCCGCGCCCGCATCGACTGTGTGCCGGGGCGCAGCGCTGCATTCGAGATCGACGGGCTGGGCCTGCGGAAGCAGCTCGCCCAGGATCAGGTCCCGGACGCGCTCCCCGCGGGGGACTGGGAGCTGGTGATCGCCGGCCGGCGGACCGCCGAGGACGTACCCCTGCGGGCCCACCTGGACCTCGAG
This sequence comes from uncultured Pseudomonadota bacterium, assembly GCA_937891875.1. Lineage (GTDB taxonomy): Bacteria > Myxococcota_A > UBA796 > UBA796 > REDI01. The sequence goes on from CALATR010001022.1 coordinate 7,170, forward strand.
ACCATCCGCGTCGTCGGCGCCGCACCCCGCGGGGTCGACCCGGAGTGGACCGCAGCGTCGGCCGCCCTGGTGCGGGGGGATCCGCGCGCGGCGCTGGCGCTGCATGACGACGACGACCCCGAGCTCACGCGGTTCGTCGCCCTGATGGACCTGGGCAGGGAAGGGGAGGTGGTCGCGGCCCTCCCCGAGCCCCTGCGACCCGACGCCTGGCTCCTGCGCGCGATCCGCCTTCGCCCCGGCCTGGCCGGTGCGCTCGTGACCCAGCGGGGCAGCGCCGCGGCACCGGTGCTGTGGCGAGCCTGGCGCGGCGAGCTGCAGGTGCGGCCGGACAGTGCCGACCTGGCGCAGGCGCTGACGGTCGGGTCGCTGGCCCAGGTCCCCCTCGATGGCTTGTCGCCCGAGCTGCGCAGTCAGATCCTGCTCGCTCGGGGGCAGGCGTGGAGGCGAGCAGGGCAGCGGGCCCGGGCGCGGGAGGCCCTGTTCGCGGCGACCGCGGACGCGCCGGCGGACCTGCTGCCCGAGCTGGCCGTGGCCCGGGCACGGCTGGCCCTCGACGAGGGAGAGCGGGCGTCTGTCCTTGAACATCTCCAGGCCGCCCTCGCGGCGAGTCCCGCTCCCGAGGTGCTCCGGGATCGCCTGCTCGCCGATCCCGAGCTGGGCGGCGCGCTCGTCGGTGCCCCCGATCCCGAGGAGCCTACGGCGCACCCCGACTGAGGGTCTTGCGCATCCAGGTCAGTGCGAACGACCACTCCGCCTGCACCGTCGCCCGGCTGATCCCCAGCACCTGTCCCGCCTCGGCGGCGGTCGCCCCCCCGAACACCCGGAGCTCGACGATCTCGGCCGCGCGCTCGTCGAGCTCCCGCAGCTGCTCGAGGGTGTGGTGCAGGGCCAGCACCTCGACCTGCAGGCCGTCCGTGGCGTGGTCGGCCTCGGTCCAGGTCACCTGCACCTGCCCGCCCCCGCGCTTCTCGGCGTTCCGGGTGCGCGCCCGATCGACCAGCACGTTGCGGGTGACCCGGGCGATGAAGCGGCGCAGGTGGGCGGCGTCCTCGATCCCCCGGTCGCGATCGCTGGCGATCCGCAGGTAGACCTCGTTGGCGAGGTCGGTGGTCTCGAGCGAGGCGTGGCGCTCCCGGCGCAGGGCGCGGTGGGCCGCCGCGGCGAGCAGGTCGGTGAGCTGGCGCTGGGCGTCGGGATCGGTCGCGGACGCAGACAGCAGGTGGTCGAGCTGGCCGAGGGGCAGGTCCATGCAGGGAGCGTATCCGTTGGCGGCCGGTCCGGTCGGCGCGGCGCGGGGTCGCGGACAGTCCTCCGCCGAAGAGGACCGTCAGCTCGCCGCGAGAGGGGGATGCCGGCCGATCACGGCGGCTCGACCTCGCCTGCCAGCTCCCGCCAGTTGACGTGGGCGCTGGCCCGGACCCGCTCGGTCCTCCCGATGGCGGCCGCCAGCCGATTCACAGCGTCGACCCCGGCTTCCAGGTCGGCGTCGACGGTCATGACCAGGTGCACCAGCACGCTCTTCGACCCCCGGCGCTGGGCGGTGCCGGCGAGCTTCCTGCCTTCGACCAGCACGTTGTAGTCGCCGTCGCACCACGAGCCGTCCTGGGCCCCGAAGCCGGCGTCGAGACCCAGCTCTCCCAAGCAGGCGATCAGCGGCGCGCCGATGGTCCCGTAGGCTCCGCGCAGGCTGGCGACCTCGGGGGCGTCGGCGGGGTACGCCAGGCTCA
>CALATR010001023.1 GCA_937891875.1 uncultured Pseudomonadota bacterium
GAGGTAGTTGACCGAGGTGCCGTCGTTGAGGTCGACGATGATCTGCCCCTCGCCCTTGGTCTGCACGACCAGGTGGCCCTTGTACCCGTTGAGCTGGTGCACCACGAGGCCCGACGCCGGAGTCAGGGTGGTCGACGGCATGGACAGGAGCGCCGAGCGGTTCTCGACCCACTGGCCGGTCGCCAGGAAATTCGCCTTGCGCAGCTTCATGTCGAACCCGACCACGATGCGGGTCAGCACCTGACGCAGGGCCTCGTGCACCTGACGCTCCCGCTGGTTGCGGGGGATCGGCGCGTCCTCGAGGTCGATGTTGGTCACCCGGCCGTTGTCCCGGACCTGGAGCTGGACCCGGGCACCGGTCAGCTTGGCATCGATCTCGTCGAGCACGTCCTGGGAGTGGGACCACTTCTTGTTCTCGTTGACGATCGCCTGAACGCCGATGTCCTCGATGCGGCAGCCCACCTCGTACTTCTTGCCGGAGAGCTTCCACTCCTTGTCGCACGCGAGGATGGTGCGGACCTGGTAGGCCTGCACACGCATGTCGTAGTTCCGGTCGGCCCGCCACACCGTGAACTGGGGAAGATGCACCTCGGTCGCGATGAACCAGCGGGTGCCGTCCCAGCGCGCGAACAGATCGCCGTAGACGACGATCTCCTCGTCCGCACGGACCGCGTGCACACCCTTGGGATCCTTCTCCCCGTCCTCGCCGGCTTCACCGCCCATGGCGGGCACGGCGAGTGCCGAGCCCAGCAGCAGGGCGGCGGCGCGAAGGGAGCGCGTCGTCAGCATGATTCCTCCGGGAGTCGACGTCCTAGCCCGAGACCCGCAGGGTCGCCGGAAACGTCCTGTCACGACCGGGTCAGCGTGCCCTCAGTGTCGGCTCAGCGCAGGATGTACAGCCAGTAGCGGCTGGAGCCCTCGGGAAGCTCCTCGTCGTCCAGGCCGACCTGGTAGCAGGCCACGCCTTCGTGGGCGGTGGCGGCCCACTCTCGGAACATGTCGGCCGCCGCCAGCACGTCGGTCCGGCTCTTGGTGACGAAGAGCAGCGTCATCTCCTCCCAGCGATCCTCGTCCTCGTGATCCCACCAGGACTGCTTGGCGTTGTCGGTGAGGCCGAAGACGAGTCCGAGGTCCGGGATGTTCTTGTACCGATCCAGGAGGGCCCGATAGCGCTGGAGATCCGCCATCTTCATGAGATCGGTGCGCAGCTCCATTCGGGTCCCTCGCTGGTGACGGCGCTTCGTGTGTAGCTCGGCCTAACCGGTGCGTGGGTGGGCGTCGCAGCGCGCTGCCTGCGGTGCTATCGTGCCCCGCGAAGGAGGCCAGAGCGCGTGGCATCGCCTACCCAGTGTCCGGAGCCCGACGGCTGCTCATGGGAGCGCCGGACCCTGGACGGCATCGAGCTCTTCGTGTGCAGCCGCTGCGGTCAGGTCCGCATGGACCAGTCCGCCCTGCAGAAGCTCACCGCGCCGCACCAGGTGGGGCCAGAGGTGGGGCCAGAGGTGGAGCCGGAGTCGGCGCCCGAGGCGCCGCCGGCGGAGCCCCGTCCGGTGCCCCACGCGCCGCGGACCCGGCGCGTCGACCCCGGCGGAGTGACCGACCCGGTCGGCTCGCCGGCCTCGCGCATCCCCATCCCGGCCCCCATGGGTGGCGGCTACAGCGGTCCCCTCACCCCACCACCGATGTCCCGCGCCCGGACCCCGGCGATCACGCCCGGCGTCCCACCCAAGCGCACGCCGACCC
>CALATR010001024.1 GCA_937891875.1 uncultured Pseudomonadota bacterium
CCCCGACGCCTACGACGCCGCCCTCTTCCACCCGGCGGCCGAGGACAGCCGCCAGGTGGGCAGCCTGGTCCTGCCCGACGACCGCCCCATCGTCAGCTTCGCCTCCCGCGGGCTCGAGGACGAGCGCGGCTTCGACGTCTTCATGGACGTCGCCGCCCGGGTCCAGCGCCGTCGGCCCGACACCCTCTTCGTCGTCATCGGTGGCGACGAGCACATCTACGGCCCCGAGCCCGACCACGGCTTTCCGACCTACCGCGAGGCGCTGGTCGCTCGCTTCCCCGGCGACGCCTCGCAGATCTGGTTTCACGGCATCGTGCCTCCCCGCGACCTGGTGCGCCTGTTCCGGCTGACCACGGTCCACACCTACCTCTCGGACCCCTACGTGCTGTCGTGGTCGCCGCGGAACGCGATGGCCTGCGGGGCGCTGATGGTCGCCGCGGATCACGCTGCAACGCGGGATCTCATGGAGGACGGGGTCACGGCACTCATGGCTCCCCAGACCGACCCGGAGGCGCTGGCGGACCGGATCATCGAGGGCATCGAGCGGCACGCGGACCTCACCCCCATGCGGCGGGCGGCGGAGGAGTTCGTGCGAACGACCAGCGACATCGAGGTGGTGGGTCCGCAGATCGCCAGCTGGTTCGAGGAGATCGCCAGGACTGGCGTTCGAACCTGAATCGATGTGGGATGCCTGTAGGATGGCGTGAGAGACGGCACGGATAGGCAACGACCGCCACTCTGGGAGTTGTCATGAATCTGCCCTCTACCGTCTGCCTGCACCTCGCTCTGCTGTCTCTCGGCGCCGCCGCCCCCGCGGCCGCTCTCGCCGCGTCCTCCTCGCCGACCTCGGGCACCGAGGACCACGATCTCACCGTTGCGGAGGACATCCTCGCCGCGGGCGTCTCCTACACGTTCATCCGCGACGGAGACCCCAAGAAGCCCTTCACCCTGACCGAGGGCACCACCGACGAGGAGCCGGTCAAGATCCGCAGCGTCAAGTCCGCGCCTGCCGGCCTCACCGTGACGTACTCGGGCTCGACCTTCACCCTGAAGGGCACCGCCGGCGGCACGGTGGTCTTCGAGACCCAGTTCCGCGACGTCGCCGTCAGCATCGGCGTCAACAAGGCGCCTGTCTGCGACGGCGAGTTCAAGCAGATCGTCGGCCTCGGCCAGCGCGACGTCCTGGTCGACGCCGCCGACCTGTGCATCGACCCCGAGGGCAAGACCCCGACGGTGGAGAGCGTCAAGGCCGCCGACGGCTCGGACCTGAAGGTCAGCTACAACGACGACGGCACCGCCACCGTGCACCTGCCCAGCTCCGGCGAGGGGAGCACCGAGATCGAATACCGGGTCGCGGACGGCGACAACAATGGCGGCGGGGGCGGCTTCACCATCGTCTCCCGCGACTGGGACTTCTTCTACCGGGCGGCGACCGGCGGCAGCACCACCATCGACGGCGCGGACCTGGCGGAGCAGGTCTCCACCAAGGAGGACCCGCTCAAGACCGTCGCCGTCGACATCGTCGACGAGGACGAGCTGCTCGAGCTCCCCGCCGACTGCTGCGGCACCGGCACCTTCACCATCACGACTCGCGACGAGTGGGACTTCATGTTCTCGAAGCCCCAGGTGAACGGCGAGTTCGTCGACGCCGAGTCGACGCCGGTCTACGCGACCTGGGACGTCGAGTACAACGAGGTCGCCACCTGCACCGACAGCAAGCTGGAGGTCAGCACGAAGGAGACCTCGACGACCCTGTCCCTGGCGTCGTACTGCAAGGACCCCGAGGGCGACGCGCTCACCGTCGAGGGTGTGACGATCGATGGAAAGGAGGCGAAGTACGCCTATGATGCCAAGACGTCTGCCCTGACCGTGTACTTCCCCTACAGTCAGGAGGCCGGCGGGTCGTTCAAGGTGCAGGCTCGCA
>CALATR010001025.1 GCA_937891875.1 uncultured Pseudomonadota bacterium
CCGCCTCTTGGCTTCCCCTCTCCGTGGCCCTCGGTGCCTCCGTGCCTTCGTGGTGAGGGTGCGGTTCGACGCGCGCAGATCACCCAGCCCCCATCGGGCGGCGCACACCCGACGTGCGATTTCTTTGGATGTACCATGCATATAGAGGAGCCAGAACAGACCTCCAAAGTCCTCTTCAAACCACACGCCTCTCACGGACACCGGCCCCTCCACTCCCCTCTCTGTGAGATCTCGGTGCCTCTGTGCCTCTGTGCCGAGCGGTGTCCCGACCCGCCCATGCTCCCGAGGCCGGACCCTCCACTCCCCCGGGCTACTCCACCAACCCGACCCCGACCGCGATCCGCCCCCCCAGCGAGCTCTTCGCGAACTCCAGCTCCTCGACGGCACTCGCGTACCGCCGCTGCTCCACGGCGATCCGGTTCTGGGCCCCGGCCAGCTCGTGGCGCAGGTCCCGACGGGCCTGGGCGGCGCTGGCGTCGATGGCGCCGCCGCCCTCGCCCAGCACGCGGGTGATCTCCTCGTCGAGGGCGCGGGAGGCCTGGAGGCGCTCGGCGGTGTCGGTGCTGTCGCGCACGGTGGCGGCGAGGGACTGCAGGGTGGAGGCGTCGGCGCCGGACAGGGCGATGAGCTGGGGGACCAGGGTGGCCTGGCGGTCGAGCACGACGTCGAGCTGCACCTCGGCCTGCTCGACGGCGTGGCGGGCGGTGCGCACGCGGGAGGCCCCGGAGAGACCGATGAGGCTGCCGCCGACGGCCCCGAGGGCCAGCAGACCGAGCACGAGCAGGCCGGCGTAGAGGCCGCCTCGGGTCAGCGCCGCGGTCCGCTTCTGGACCTCGGCTTGCGCGGCCGCCGCCTGCTCCTTCGCCTCGGCCCGCCGCCGCCCGAGCTCCGCGATCGCCTCCTCGATGAACGCCGGGTCGACGTCGAGCTCGGCGGCTACGTCCTTGACCTCCTGCACCGTCGCCTGGTCCGCCTCGTCGCGGGCCGCGGTCTGCAGCTCCTGGGCGATGCCGATGATGTCGTCGATGTCATCGTTGTCGACGCGGGGATTGGCGCGCAGCTGTTCGCGGGTTCCCATGGACTTGCCTCCCCGGGGAGCCTACCCTCTGCGTGGAGGGAACATGGTCTCGTTGCTGCTCGGTGCCCTGGCGCTCGGCGCCACGTATACGGTCGCGGACGTTCCGAACCCCCAGGCCGACCACCGCGGCTGGGTCAGCGACGAGGCGGACCTGCTGCCTCCAGCGCAAGAAGCCGAGGTCGAAGCCCGACTGCAGGCCATCCACGAAGAACTCGGCGCCGAGATCGCCCTGGTCACCCTCGATGACGTCGAGGGCACGCCCAAGGCGTTCGCGACCGAGCTGTTCAACACCTGGAAGATCGGCGACGAACACGCGAACAACGGCCTGCTCGTGCTCATGGTGGTGAAGCAGCGGCGCCTGGAGATGGAGACCGGATACGGCCTCGAAGGCGTGCTTCCGGACAGCTACCTGGGTGATGTGCAGCAGACGCAGATGGTGCCTCGCTTCCGGGACGGCGACTTTCCGGGCGGGCTCGTGGCCGGGCTCGCCGCGGTCGAGGCGCGCATGCGGCAGTACCCGGAGGAGGTGCGCGAGGGCACCCGCATGGTTATCCCGGTCGAGCCGACGGGATCGGCGGGGACGCAGGCCACGGAAGACGGCGCCACCGACGCCACGATGATGGCCGTCGCCGGCGGCGGTGCGGTGGGCGTGACCATGCTCGGCGTCGGCGGTCTGGTGCTGTTCCGACGCCGGCGCCAGCGGACGTGCCCCGACTGCAAGGTCTACATGCCGATGCTCGACGAGGACATCGACGACGCCCACCTCGACGCCGGCCAGCGCACCGAGGAGCGGATCGGCTCGGTCGACTGGCAGGTCCACGTCTGCCCCGAGTGCAACCGCATGCGGACCTTCCGCGTTGCAAGCTGGTTCTCGGGCTACAGCACCTGCCCGCAGTGCAACAACAAGACCCGGCGCACCACGCGCACGACGGTGCTGGAGCCGACCACCTACCGCGAGGGGCTGGAGGAGATCACCGAGGACTGCGCCCACTGCAGCTACCACGACTCCTACCGGCGCCACCTCGCTCGCCTGCCCGAGGTCGACACCAGCTCCAGCAGCTCCAGCGGCGGCTTCGGCGGCGGCAGCTTCGGCGGGGGCGGTGGAGGCGGCGGGGGCGGCGGCGGAGGCAGCTTTGGGGGCGGATCGTCCGGCGGCGGCGGCGCTGGCTCCAGCTGGTAGTCCTGCGCGTCCCGTCCGCACCTTGTAGGCTTGCGCCATGAAGAAGGCGCTGGGCATCGCGGGCGGCGTACTGGGCATCCTGGTCCTGGCCGGGCTCGGCTACCTGCTGGCGTGGCCGGTGCCCATCGACCCGGTCGCCTGGGAGGCCCCCGAAGCACCCGCCGCCGAGGGCGTGTACGCGCCCAACGACGCGCTCGCCGGGGTGACCGTGCTGCCCGTCCCCGACGGCGATCACGGCCCCGAAGACCTCCACGTGCTCGGTGATCACGTCTACGGCGGGACCGACGCCGGCTGGATCGTGCGCTGGCCCGTCTCCGGGGGCCCGCCCGAGCCCGTGGTCGACACCGGCGGGCGCCCGCTTGGGCTGCACGTCGATCCGCACGGTCGCCTGATCATCGCCGATGCGTTCAAGGGCCTGCTGCGGCTGGAGCCCAACGGCAGCCTCACCACCCTGTGCGACCACGCCCACGACGGCAGCAAGCTGGTCTTCACCGACGACGTCGACATCGCCAGCGACGGCACCATCTGGTTCACCGACGCCAGCACCCGCCACGACCAGCACGTCTGGAAGCGCGACATCCTGGAGTCGCGCCCCAACGGACGGCTCCTGCGCTGGCGCCCGGACAACCCCCACTGCGAGGTCGTGCTGGACGAGCTCTACTTCGCCAACGGGGTCGCCTTGTCCGAGTCCGGCGAGTTCGTGCTCATCAACGAGACCACCCGCTACCGGGTCACCCGCATGTGGCTGGCTGGCGACAAGGAGGGTCAGACCGAGATCCTCATCGACAACCTGCCCGGCTTCCCCGACGGCATCTCCCGCGGCGAGGACGGCATCTTCTGGATCGCCCTGGGCAGCACCCGCAACGCCACCGTCGACGGCCTCGCCGGCCAGCCCTTCCTGCGCAAGGTCGTCCAGCGCCTGCCCGACGCGCTCAAGCCCGCCCCAGTGCGCCACCCCTACATCGTCGGCGTGGACGCGACCGGCCGGGTGGTGCGCACGCTCCAGGACCCCGGCGGCACCCGCTACGGCATGACGACCAGCGCCCAGCAGCACGGGGATCGCCTGTACCTGGGCAGCCTCGCCGAGCCCGCCGCCGCCTGGATCGATCTGTGACCGTTCGCCCGGTCCAGCTGCACTGGCAGAAGCTCCTGCCGACCCGGAACCTCACCGCCGCCTGGGCGATCCTCTCGGACACCGACCGCTTCAATCGCGCCGCCAACCTCGGTTTTGAGTTCGAGGAGGAGGTGGACGACGGCGGCCGCCGCATCAAGGTGGGCAAGGTCAGGCGCATGGGCATGGAGCTGGTCTGGGAGGACGACCCGTTCACCTACCTGGCACCGCGCCAGCTGGTCAGCGTGCGCCGCTTCCGCACCGGGCCGCTCAAGCGCCTCGAGACGACGATCCGCCTGCAGGAGGCGAGCGACGGCATCGTGCTCGACTACACGATCCGCCTGGTGGCCCGGTCGTACCTGGTGCGGCCGCTGGTGCAGATCGACGCCGCGATGTCGATCAAGCCGAGCATCGGCAAGGTCCTGGACGCCGCCGCCAGCCAGCTCGGCGATGCCCCGAAGAGCTACGCCGCGCCCCCGCCCCTCTCCGAGGAGGCGCTGCAGCGGCTCGAGCGCCTGCGCGACCTGGCGAGCGGCCCCGACCTGGAGCAGGCGATCCGCAGCGCCGATCTGCGCGAGCAGGACCGCCTGCGCCCCCGCGCCCTCGCCCGCCGCTGGGGACGGGACGCCGGTGACGTGCTGCGCGACATGATCACCGCGGTCGACCGGGGGGTGCTGGAGCTGCGCTTCGACCTGCTGTGCCCGCGCTGCCAGGGCGCCTCCCAGCGGCGGCTGATCCTCGACGTTCGCCCGACCGATCTGCACTGCGAGAGCTGCGGCATCGCCTACGACGGCTCCTTCCCGGACAGCGTCGAGGTCAGCTTCCGCCCCGCCCCTGCGGTCCGCACCTTCGAGCTGCCGCTCGACTGCGCCAACAGCCCGACCCACGCTCCCCAGCGCCTCGCCCGGGAGGACCTGCCTGCTGGCGGCGAGCTGATCTGGGAGCTCGACCTCGAGCCGGGGGCCTACCGCATCGAGCTCGCCCACGACCGCGGGGCCAGCCTGGGCGGCGCGAGCCTGGAGGTGCGCCCCGGGCTGCGCGACCACCACGCCGCCATCGACGCCGAGCCCCACGGCCCGAACCCGGCGATCCTCCGGGTCGGTCCGGGCAGGGTGACGCTGGCCATCCGCAGCCGCCGCGACGAGATCACCTCGGTGTCCCTCGATCGCCGCTGGCGCCCGGAGGACGCGCTCACCGCCGGCCAGCTCCTCGAAGACGAGGCCGCCCGCGCGCTCCTCCCCGACGGCGCGATCCAGGGCGAGCTCCTCGGCGCCTCGTCGAACGATGCCGCGCCGCGCCGC
>CALATR010001026.1 GCA_937891875.1 uncultured Pseudomonadota bacterium
CGACCGAGGTGACGCCGGGCAGGGGGATGGCCTCCAGGTCGTAGCCGAACTCCCCGGCCAGCAGCTTGGTGCCGTCGCTGACCGTGCGGTGGTCGAACCCGTCGAGCCACTTGGTCGCCAGGCTCGGGTCCAGCTTGCCGCGCCCCGCCATGTTGGGGTCGCCGATCGCCCGGGCGCCCTTCGGTCCGCTGCGCATGCGGTCGTCGCCCTCGTAGGGCTTCGCCATCGCCGGCTCGTACGCCACGCCCAGCACCTCGGCCAGCTTGCGCAGCTGGGGCTCGGGATCGGCGACCAGGTCCTCGTACTTCACCATCTCCCAGCGGTCGCGCGGGACATGATCCCAGAGGAACGCCTGGATCCGACGGTTCGACGTCTCCCAGACATCGCGGGGCCCGCCCGGGTAGCCCTGGAGCATGACCTCGGCCATGGGCATGTTCTGGATGGAGCGGATGACGCTGGCCGGGTTGCGCACGATCCACACGAAGCGCGCCTGGGGGAAGTTCGCCCACAGGCGCTCCAGGCTGCCGTCCGGCATGCCCAGGTGGGGGCACTTGTCGACCAGGATGCGGTCACCGACCTCGTCCTGGAGCAGCTCGTAGACCTCCTTGACGCTCTTGTCCTGCAGCTGGCGCACCGCCTCCTTGGCCGCGTCGACCTCGAGCCCGCGCAGCTCCATCAAGGCGCGACGCAGCCCGCCCTTCTCCCAGAAGCGCTTGGCGAGCCCGGCCTCCCGCTGGGCCATGGTCTCGTAGGGTCCGAGCACCATCTCCGGGGGCACGAACAGCTTGCTGTTTCCGGCGAGCATCACTCGCAGCAGCGTGGTGCCGCTGCGGGGTGCGCCGAGGACGAAGGCGATGGGCTTCTGCATGACTCGCTCCGGTACCGAGGCCCCGAGCGTAGCGTGTGGGGACCGCGCCGGGAGTCACCCTCGCGTCACTCCCCCCACCCGTCCAGGCAGCTCGGGATGTCGTCGAGGGAGTCCCAGCCCCCTTCGAGCGCGTCGAGCGCCACGGCCGCGGAGACCTCGCTGCCGCCGAAGCCCCAGCCCATGACCTCGACGCAGGTGGTCTCGCCGCAGGGGTCTTCCTGTTCGTTGGGGGCGGTGTCGGGTAGCGAGGGGAACCACGACACCCAGGGCCAGCTGTCCCGGTGGACCGGTCCCTGCACGACGCCGCGCGACGTCAGGCCGCCGACGGCTCCGCGGCGATCGAAACCGAACGTCAGCTCGAGCTCCTCATAGAGGAGCAGCTCCTGGTCCGCCGGAACCGCCGCGGGCAGCCGGTCGGTCCGTGCCAGCCCGCCCGCGTCCACCCGGACCAGCGTCCGGGCGAGCCGGCAGGCGCCGTCGTTGCCGTTCGCCCAGAGCTCGAGGGCGTAGACGCCGCCGCCGTCGTGGTCCGCAAAGCGCGCCACGAGTCGGGGATCCTCGTCGAGCAGGCGCTGCCGCAGCGCGGCGCTCCCCTCCGGGAACAGGAAGGTCCGGTCGAGCCATGCCGTGGGATCAAACCCCTCTTCCGGCGGGATCTGTCCGGTCGTGGGCACCGGGTGGCTCTGCACGCCCACAAGCTCGCCATCGAACCAGGTCTCGAGCTGCCAGCCGACCCCCGGCTCGAGCACCCCGGCGCTCGCATAGCGGGTGTTGGACGACACCTCGTCGAGCATGAGCAGTCTACGCTCCACCCCCCGACTCCGGTCGGAGACGACCAGCCGGACGGACTGGGGGGTCTGGCTGATCCATGGCATCCAGTCGTTGTCCTCCTCCGACCAGACCCAGCGCCGACGCGCGGACGGACGCACCACGAACGGCGACCAGCCCACGGCCTCGAGGGCGGCGATCTTCCCGGCCAGGATCTCTTCCTCCGGCCGCTCGGGCGGGCGCGCACAGCCCAGGAGGACGACACTCGCCATGACGGTCCTCCACCCGCGCATGCCGCCTCCTCCCAAGGCTCCTTCGCAGCGTAGCGGCCCGATCCGATCGCCGCTCACCAGATCTTCACTACGACCCCGCCATCACCGGCCTTGAACGCCCGGAACATGCCTGCCGTGTTGAACGGCAGCGCCACGTTGCCGAACCGGTCCACGGCGATCACCCCGCCGGCGCCGTCCACCTCGACCAGGTCCGTGTGCACGACCCTCTCCGCGGCCTGGGCGAGCGTCTCGCCGAGCAGCTCCATGCGCGCGCTGATCCGCGCCCCCACGCCGAGCCGGATGAAGGGCTCGCCGTGGCCGGTGCCGCTGACCGCCGCCGTCCGGTCCCAGGCAAACGTGCCCGCGCCGAGGATGGGCGTATCGCCGACCCGTCCCGGCCGCTTGTTCACCATGCCGCCGGTGCTGGTCGCCGCCGCCACGTGCCCCGACCCATCGCAGGCCACCGCGCCGACCGTGCCGTAGACGTCCTTGTCCTTGGGCCCCCCGCCGTGATCGAGCCCATACGCGCTCGTGCCCGCGACCGCCTCGTACTGGGCGCGGCGCTCCGGGGTCACGAAGTAGTCCGGCGCCTCCGAAGCCAGCCCCGCCTCGGCGACGAACGCGTCCGCGCCAGCCCCGGCGAGCAGCACGTGCGGTGTGCGCAGCAGCACCTCCCGGGCGGCGAGGATCGGGTTTCGAGGCGTGGTTGCGGCCGTGATGGCCCCGCCGCGGCGATCCCGCCCGTCCATGACCGCGGCGTCCAGCTCCACCCGACCGCCCTGGCCGAGCACCGCGCCGCGACCGGCGTTGAACACCGGGGCATCCTCCAGCACGCACACCGCCGCCACCGCAGCGTCGAGCGCACCACCGCCCGCCTCGAGCACGGTGAACCCGGCCAGCACCGCCTCGGCGAGGGCGGTCCGGCACGCGGCCTCCCGCTCCGCCGACAGCGAAGCCCGACGGATCAACCCCGCTCCGCCATGTACGGCAAGCGCCAGCGCCATGTACACCTCCGCGTCCGTGAGCCTCCCAGGTACCTCTCAAGCTGGTGTTCGTCAGTGCCGATGCAGGGGACAGCGTACCCGGAGTCCAGCATGCCCATGACGTCGTCGCCGCGGGTCCTGGTGGTCGAGGACAACCCGATCAACCAGATGATCTTGAGGACGATGCTCAGCCGCGAAGGCATCGAGGCCGAGGTGGCAGGAAACGGCGTCGAAGGCGTCGATCGGGCCGCCGAGGGCGGCTGGAACCTCGTGCTCATGGACCTGCAGATGCCGGTCATGGACGGCTTCGAGGCGACCCGTCGGATCCGCGCGATGGCCGGCGACTGCAGTGCCGTGCCCATCGTCGCCGTCACCGCCAACACCCTGCCCGAGGACCGGCGTCAGGCCGCGGCTGCGGGCATGGACGGCTTCATCGCCAAGCCCGTCGAGCTCGGCACCCTGCGGAGCGCGCTGCGGCGCTGGCTCGGCGGTGCGGTCGGCTCCGTCGCGCGCTGATCACTCCGTCTCGGGCGGGATCCGCGACCCGTACGCGTCCACCCGCGGGTCGAGCGCGCCCGTGTTGAGCCGCCACAGGCTGCTCCACCGCGCCCCCGAGAGCAAAGGCCCCGCCACCACCTGGTCGAGCTCGTCGTAGAAGGCGTGCAGGTCGGGATCGGCGATCGTGTTCTCCCGCCGGGCCCGCCCCTCCAGGTAGCCCTCGGGGTAGCTGCGCGGAAAGTGCCCGGGCGCCCACTGGCGGGTGGGTCCGACGGTCATCGGCAGCCGGGCGATCAGCGGATCGCCGAGCCCGTACAGGTCGACGATGAAGACGTCCTTGCCGGCGTAGTAGCCGTAGACCCCCGCCTGGGCCGGCATCGCGACGACGGGCCTGCCCTGGGCCTCCGCCCGCGCGGCGACCGCCTCGCCCTCGGTGCGTGTGATCCGCGCCGGCGTGCCCCCGTTCCACAGGACCGCGGCCAGGCCGAGCGTGCTCCGGAAGTACGTTCGTTCGTCGACGATCCCGAAGAGTCGGGTCGCCTCGTACGGACCCTTGGCCACCAGCGCCGCCTCCTGACCCCGCCGCTGGGGGTGCAGCGTCCACACCACCTGGCCGACCACGGCGAGCCCGATCACCGCGATCAGCACGGTCCGCGGCGAGCGCGCCTTCGAGCTGGGGAGGGACGCGACGGTCAGGGCGGCCAGCAGCACCGGCGCCGCCAGGAAGCGGCCGGCCATGAAGTCCCCG
>CALATR010001027.1 GCA_937891875.1 uncultured Pseudomonadota bacterium
GCTCGATCTCGGCGGGCTCGCCGGCCTGCCAGCGGACGAGATCGGCGACCTGCCGGGCGCGCGAGCCGTCCGGGGCGTAGCCGTGGGCCGAGGGGCCGAGTCCGAGGTAGGGCCGGTCGCTCCAGTAGAGCTGGTTGTGGGCGCTCTCGTGGCCGGGGCGGGCGTAGTTGGAGATCTCGTAGCGCTGCAGGCCCAGGGCGCGGAGGCGCTCGTGGATGCGGACGACCATGGCGTGCCAGACGTCCTCGTGCAGCTCGCGGAACCGACCCTTGTCCCTGGCCCGCTCGAAGGGGGTGCCGGGCTCGTAGGTCAGGCCGTAGAGCGCGACGTGGGGCGGGCTCACCGCGGCGAGCGCGTCGAGATCGGCGTCGAGATCGGCCAGCGTCTGGCCGGGCAGTCCGAAGATGAGGTCGACGCTGAACGACGTGAACCCGGTGGCGGCGACGCGGGTGAGGGCCGCGCGGGCCTGGTCGACGGTGCTTGCGCGGTTGAGGACCCGCGCAAAGTTCTGGTCGAACGTCTGTAGTCCGACCGAGAGCCTCGTCACGCCGGCCGCGCGCAGGGCGTCGAGGGTGGCGGGCTCGAGGTCCTCGGGGTTGGCCTCGAGGCTCACCTCGCCGGTCGGGGCGACCGCGCGCACGATGCGGGCGAGCTGATCGGCGGGCAGGCGCGAGGGGGTGCCTCCGCCGAAGAAGAGCGTGGCTGGCGGGCCGAGGGCGTCGAAGGGCGCGCGGGCGGCGTCGAGGTCACGCAGGACGGCGTCGGTGTAGGCGGCGTGGTCGGGGCCGCGGTCGACCTCGACGTAGAAGCTGCAGTAGGGGCAGCGGCGGCGGCACCAGGGCACGTGCACGTACACGCCCCACGGGCCCGGTCCGAGGGTGGGGTCCGGGGTCACGACTCCGGCCGGACGATCACCGTGGTGCGGGGGCCAGCGAGCAGGCGGCGGGCGACCCGGTGGACCTCGGCCGCAGACGTGGACTCCCAGCGGGCGATGCGGGCGTGGGGATCGGCGTCGAGGCCCAGCAGCACGGAGGAGGCGAGGCGGGCGGCGCGCCAGGAGGCGCGCTGCAGCGCTGCGACCCGGGCGCCGCGCAGGGTGCGGACCGCGCGGGTCAGCTCGTCCTCGGCGGGGGGCGTGGCGACGATGTCGTCGAGCGCCTGGGAGAGCGCCGCCCGGGCCTCGTCGATGCGCTCGGGGTCGCAGGCGAGGCCGGTCTGGAAGAGGCCGCCGCCGGCCGCCTGCACCGACTCGGCCCACACGCTGTAGGCCAGGTGGCGGCGCTCGCGGAGATCGAGGAACAACCTGCCACCTTGCGCGCCGAGGATGCTGGCGAGGAGCTGGGCCGCAGGCAGATCGGGGTCGTCGACCGACAGGCCGCGCACGCCGATCTCGACGTGGGCCTGCTCGCCGGGGACGGTGCGCTTCAGGGTCGCCGAGCGGGTCGGCGGGCTGGACTCGGTCACGTCGAGCTTGAGGCGGCGGCGGGGCAGGTCGCCGAGCCACTCCTCCACCCGGCGCTGGACCCGGCGGGCGGGCACGGGGCCGGTGATCGCGATGACCAGGTTGGGGCCGACCACGTGGCGCTCGTGGAAGTCGAGGATCTGGTCGAGGTTGAGGGACCGGATGCTGCCCGGGGTGCCGACGCCCGGCCGCGACCACGGGTGGTGGGGGAACAGGCGGCTCCACAGGGCGCTCCCGCTGACCCAGCCGGCGTAGTCGTAGGCGCTCTCGGCGTCGTGGATGAGCTCCTCGCGCACCCGGGTCCAGGCGCTGTCGTCCAGCTCGGGCACGGCGAGGGCGGTCAGGGCGAGGCCGATGCCGTCCACAGCGGTGGCTGCAGGAAAGCGACCGTTCAAGGCCAGGGTTCCGCGGCCCGATGCGCCCCAGAGCTCGCCGCCGGTGCGGTCGACCGCGGCGCTGAACGCTCCGGCGGACAGGCCGTCGGCGCCGGCGGTGACCATCTGGGCCCAGGCACCGGCGAGGCCGGCGCGGCGGGGAGGCTCGAGCAGGCGGCCGCCGCGCATCTGGGCGGAGAAGCCGACCACCGGGCCGTCGTCGGGGAGCACGCGCAGGCGCACGCCGTTGTCCAGGGTCACGTCCAGGGGGATCCGTGGGTCCTCGCTCGGCCCGGTGGCGGTGCGGGCGACGGCTTCCGCGAGCATGGCCTCCCGGCTGGACTCCTCGGCGCTGGCCGGTCCGAGCACGGTCAGGGTCATGCGCTCCGGAACCAGCCAGCTGCGTCCGGCCTCGAGGAGCTCGGCCGCGGTGAGACCCCGTAGCTGCTGGCGCAGGGCGCGGCCGTACTCGGGGTCGCCGTACTCGGACCAGAAGTGGGCGTGGTTCCAGGACAGTCCGTCGACGGTCTCGGTCTCGAACACCTGATCGGCGAGCACGCCCGCGCGAACGCGAGCGACCAGATCGTCGTCCAGGCCCTCGGTCAGCACCTCGGTCAGGGTCGCGAGGATCTTCTCGACGGCGGTCTCGGTGCCCTCCTTGCCCGGGACGAAGGACAGGGTGAGGCTGCCCGCCTGGGAGTGGGGGGTGGCGGTGGCGGCGGGATCGGCCAGGTGCAGTCCCTCGTCGGCGAGGCGCTCGGGGATGACGCCGCCAGGCCCGTCGGCCAGCGCCAGGGCGAGCATGTCCAGGGCGGCGGTGTCCGGGTGGGGACGTCCGACCGTGCGCCACACGATCTGCGCCTGGCGGGTCTGGCGGTTGCCCCCGCTGACCCAGCGCACGCTCGGTCCGGCGGGCAGCTCGGGCTCGGGCAGGACCTTGCGAGCCTCGCCGGGCGCCCAGTCGCCGAGCAGGCGCTCGACCTCGGCGATGACCTCGTCTGGATCGATATCACCGGCGATGGACACCAGGGTGCGGCCCGGCGTCCACTCGCGGCGCCAGAAGCGCACGAGGTGCTCGCGGGGCATGGCGCGGATCTCGTCCGCGGTGCCGAGGATCGGGCGGGCGTAGGCGTGGCCGGGGAACACCGCCTCCTGCACCGCCTCGTACAGCGCCTCCTCGGGATCGGACGCCGTCCCGCGGATCTCCTCCAGGACCACCTTGCGCTCGCGCTCGGTCTCCTCGGGGTCGATCAGGCTGTGCCGCGCCATGTCGACGATGACGTCGAGCCCCTCGCGCCAGCCGGCCGCCTCGACGGTGGCGTAGAGCACGGTGCTCTCGTGGCTGGTGTAGGCGTTGAGATCCCCGCCGAGGGACTCGATCGCGGCAGGCGCCTCGCCGACCCCGCGTCGCGCGGTGCCCTTGAAGAGCATGTGCTCGAGGAAGTGGGCGACGCCGTGCTCGTCGTCGAGCTCATCGGCGCAGCCGGCCTCCACCCAGATGGTGATCGCGGCGAGGGGGAACGGACGGTGTTGGACCACGACCCGCAGGCCGTTGTCGAGGACGCGCGTGTGCATCCTCCGCGGCTATCGCGTTGGTGCTCGCCCGTCGCGACGCGCGCTACAGCGGCGCCCTGGTGAGGTCGACGACCGCCACCTGGAGCAGGCCGACGCGGTCCCCGACGATCTCGGTGCCGGCCGTCACCGGGGTGCCGACCGCCTGGAGCGCCTTGCGGACCGCCTCCTGGACCCGGGCGTAGCCCTCGTCATCGGTCAGGAAGACCATGCCGGTGAAGCGGTCGTCCGTGCCCGGGCGCTCCATGCGGCTGCCGGCCAGGGCGTGCCAGTGGTCCAGGCCCTCCTCGTCCCGGTGGGCGTGCTGCAGGTCGACCAGATCGCGGGCGCGGTAGCGGGTGCCGTCCCAGGAGACCGCGCTGGCCGCCTCCAGGAGCTGCAGGCTGCGCGACTCCTCCTCGATGGGGATCCCCAGCCGGCGAGCCAGCCAGCCCGGGCGGTGGGCGGGCAGGTCGCGGTAGGGACCGCTCTGCAGGAGCATGAGCAGGCCGCCGGCCCAC
>CALATR010001028.1 GCA_937891875.1 uncultured Pseudomonadota bacterium
ACCGTGCGGGTGATCGCGTCCGAGTACCTGCTGACGGTGTGGAGCGACAAGGCGGGGGGCTTCGTCGACGTGCACGCCCCGGACTACGACTTCGGCCGCTACGTGCCGTCCAACCCGTCGTCCCACCCGCTGTTCCCCGCGCTCTTCCCGCTGCTGCAGGAGGACATCGAGATCGGCAAGGACGACACGCTCGAGATCGAGGCGGGCAAGGAGGACGAGGTCGACGTGGGCCTGTACTGCCTGCCCCGGCGCAAGATGGCCGCGGACGAGGGCTTTGCGCCGACCCGCCCCTGGAGCGAGGTGCACGAGACCCGGCGCAAGGCGCTCGCCGACAAGGACAGCGAGTGGGAGGACAGCCGCGGGCAGACCCCGTTCGTCGACGACGTGGTCGCGGACCTGACCGCCAACCCGGACGCAGCGAGCCAGGCCCTGAACCAGTGGGCGGACGAGGCGGACGCCGGCGCGGCCCACCTGGCCCGGGTGCTGGCGCGGGCAGAGCACGAGGAGCTCGACGACGAGGTGCTCACCGCGATCGAGGGGCTCGCCGGGCGGCTCACCACCGAGCGAGACAGCCTGCGCGCGATGGCCGCGGACCTCGATGACGGCGCCGAGGCCGACGCGATCGAGGACCTGTTCGATGCCCTGCCGGCCCCGGACGACGGCGACACCGACGAGCACGTGCAGGCGCTGCGGGACGCGATCGACGGTGCCCTGGCCGCCCGACTGACCGTGCCGGACGGCTCGATCCGCCAGGCCCGGGCCCTCGAGGGGGCGCTCCTGCGCTGGTGGCGGGCGCGAAAGCACTGGTTCCCCCACCGGGAGATCTGGCTGTACCGCCCCTTGCTCGCCCGCTTCCTGCGTCCGTTCGTGGACGCGCTGGAGGCCCTGCTGGCCGGGGTCGCCACCGTGCCCGGTGGCTGGGAGGAGGAGCAGGTCGCGCGCGCGGTGGCTGCGGGGAGCGAGGAGCTGCGGATCACCGAGGCTGACGGCGCGCGTCGCCTGCGCCGGCAGCGCCCTGGCCGGCTGGCGCTGGTCGGTGGCCCCCGCCCGACCGCGGCCATCGTGCTCCGGGGCAAGCGCCTGCCCCGCAACGCGGACGGGGTGCGCGTGCTCGGCCTGCTGACCCTGCCCCTGCGCACGTCGATCCAGAGCGGCCTCGGCCTCGACGGCGTTCCCGGCCTGATCGCAGAGGGGGCGCCGCTGGTCCGGACCCTGCGCCACCTCGACGGCCCGTCCCTCGTACGGGGCCACTTCTCCGACGAGCCCGAGGCCGACGGCTTGCTCCACGCCGCGGTCGCCCTGTGGGGCCAGCTCGCGATGATCCTCGGTGCGGCGGCAGCCCCCACCCTGCCGAGCCCCTTCGACCGCACCCTGCGCCTGCCGGTGCACGCGACCGACACCGTGCCGCTCGCTGCAGGCGCACCGATCCTCGTGTTGCCGACGGCGTTCCCGGACGGCGCGGCGGATGAGGACGGCCCGCTGTTCGGCTCCCCGGGCGAGCGCTTCCTGCTCACCGGTCGCACCGCCGAGGGGTCCTGGATCCAGGCGGTCGTCGAGGTCGCCATGGCGGTAGTCACCACCATGGAGGCGCTCGAGGTCGACCCCGAGACCGACCCGAACAGCCCGATCTGCTGCACCACGACGACGCCGGTGGTCGCGCTGCAGCTGGCC
>CALATR010001029.1 GCA_937891875.1 uncultured Pseudomonadota bacterium
CCGATGCTGTCGAGATCGGCGTGCCGTTCTCCGACCCGATGGCCGACGGCGTCACCCTCCAGCAGACCAGCGCCGCCGCCCTCGCCGCCGGCGCGACCCTGACCGACCTGCTCGATCGCCTGGGCGACGCGGCCATCGACACGCCGCTGGTGCTCATGAGCTACCTCAACCCGCTGCTCGCCCTGGGACCGGAGCTGGTGCCGCGCCTCGTCGCCGCCGGAATCAGCGGCCTGGTCGTGCCTGACCTGCCCGCCGAGGAGTGCGACGGCCTCGACCACGCCCTCGCCGCGCACGGGCTCGCCCTCATCCAGCTGGTCGCGCCGACCACGCCGCTGAACCGGGCGCGGGAGCTCGCCGCCCGCTCCCGTGGGTTCGTCTACGTGGTGACCGGCCTCGGCGTCACCGGCGGAGATGCCGCCTTCACCGCGGATCTCGAAGCACGGATGGCCGCCCTGCGCGAGGCGGCCACAGCGCCCGTGCTCGCCGGCTTCGGCATCCGCCGGGCGGAGCAGCTGCGCGCCCTGCGTCCCCACGCCGACGGGGCCATCGTCGGCAGCGCCCTCATGCGCGTCCTCACCCGGGGCGAGCGCCCCGCCCCCTTCCTCCTGTCCCTTCGGAGCCCGTCATGATCGCCGTCCTCTCCCGCACCGCCCCCCTCGCCCAGAAAGCCGCCGTCGTACGCATCGCCGAGGACGCCGGCCTCGAGGTGCACGTCAGCGAGACGCCCACCCACTGCCTCATCGGCCTGCTCGGCGAGGGCGCGTCCACGCTGGTGCCCCGGGTCGAGGCGCTCGACGGGGTCATCGAGGTCGACCGCAAGGCACCCCCCTACATGATCGTCAGCCGCACCCACCACGCCCACCGCACCGAGGTGCGCGTCGGCCAGGCTCGCTTCGGGGGCGACGCCGTGCACGTGATCGCCGGCCCCTGCTCGGTGGAGTCCCGGGAGCAGGTGCTCGCCGCGGGAGACGCGGTCAAGATGGCCGGAGCAAGCGCGCTTCGCGGCGGCGCCTTCAAGCCGCGCACCTCGCCCTACGCCTTCCAGGGGCTGGGTCGGCAGGGCCTCGAGCTGCTCGCCGAGGCCCGCGCGCGCACCGGCCTGCCCATCGTCACCGAGGTGCTGGACGTACGCGACATCGACGCGGTGGCCGAGGTCGCCGACGTGCTCCAGGTGGGCGCGCGCAACATGCAGCACGTGCCCCTGCTCCGCGAGCTGGGTCGCCTGAACAAGCCCGTGCTGCTCAAGCGGGGCCTGTGCGCCACCCTCGACGAGCTGCTCTGTGCCGCCGAGTACATCGTCAGCGCCGGCAACGGCCAGGTGATCCTCTGCGAGCGGGGCGTGCGCACCCACGTCGACCACGCCCGCGCGACCCTCGACCTCGCGGCGATCGCCGTGCTCAAGGAGCGCACCCACCTCCCGGTCATCGTGGACCCGTCCCACGCCGCCGGCACCCGCGCGCTGGTCGCCCCCCTCGCCCGCGCCGCCCTGGCCGCCGGTGCCGACGGCCTCATCATCGAGTCCCACCCCGCGCCCGAGGTCGCCCGCTCCGACAAGGCCCAGCAGCTCCGCCCCGATCAGCTGACGTCGCTCATGGACGAGCTGCGCGGCATCGCCTCGGTGCTGGGACGGCCGCTGGGGGTGGACGCCCAGGAGGCGGCGGCGTGAGGGTCCACCCCTACAGCTTCATCCCGATCTTCAGCGCCGCGTTCCAGCCGTTGACCACCCGCTCGGTCTCGCGGTCGCCCATGGTGTAGACGGCCGGGTAGTTGAGCAGGTTGGTCGCCTTGGCGTTGAGGAAGAAGCCGCTGTCCCAGCGCAGGCCGATGACGGCGTCGACTGCGTGCACGGGGGCCTGGTAGGTGTCGGGCTGGCCGAAGGCGCCGGCTTCTGTGATCCGCGGTCCGTACACGTTGTAGAGCAGGGTCGCGTAGGTGTTGGTCTCGGGGTTGTCGTAGCCGACGGTCGCGTTGATGACGTAGGGCGACTGACCCTGCATCGGGCGCTCGGAGTTGGTGCCGACGCCGCCGATCCCGGTGACCCGCGACTCGATGATGGCGATGTTGCCAGCCACGTAGAAGTCGCGCATGCCCGGGCTGACGAAGTCGAGCGACTTGCGCACGTCGGCCTCGACGCCGGCCAGCCAGGCGCCCTCGGTGTTCTGCCAGGTGCTCGAGCGCTCCGACGAGACGACCAGCACGCTCTCGATCGGGTCGTGGAACTGCTTGTAGAAGACGCCGAAGGACAGGCTCTCGCCGGCGCTGGGGTACAGCTCGAAGCGGGCGTCGAGGTTGTCGATGAGGGCGCGCTTCAGGTCGGGGTTGCCGGAGACGGTGCGGCCGCCGACGACGTCGGCAAACACGGCGGGGGACATCTCGCGGAAGTCGGGCCGGGAGACGGTGCGCCCGTAGCCGAGGCGGATGTTGGTCTTCGCCGTCGGAGAGAAGGTCGCGGTCGCCGCGGGCAGCAGGTCGGTGGTCTTGATGGTGCTGTCGACCGTGGTCGCG
>CALATR010001030.1 GCA_937891875.1 uncultured Pseudomonadota bacterium
CCTTCGGTCGCCCCACTGCGTGGGACGATCTCGGCGTTCTAGCAGACCTCCGGTCTCGCTACGCGGCCCGACGGTCCGCTAGCGCCGCCGACGCCGCAGCCCGGCGATCAGCAGGGGCAGCACGACGACGAGCCCCATGGGCGCGGTCGCATCCGTCGAGGTGCACCCGCAGCCGCCATCGTCCTCGTCATCCCCCTCGTCCGGCGAGACCTGGGCTTGTCCGTCGCAGTCCTCGTCGACCGCATTGTCCAGGATCTCCGCCGCATCCGGGTTGACCTCCGCGGCGTCGTCGTCGCAGTCGTCGTCGTTGTCGGCGTAGCCCGCCAGCTCGTCGAAGCAGGAGGCGGTGGCGTCCGACTCGGAGTCGCCGAACCCGTCCTCGTCCACGTCCGGCCAGAAGTCGGTCGTGGCGAGCCCGTCGTCCACCTCGTCGTTGCAGTCGTTGTCGAGCTCGTCGCAGACCTCGGGGTTGCCCGAGAAGCGGTCGGGATCGGCGTCGTCGCAGTCGTCGTCGTTGCCGACGTAGCCGTCGAGGGCGTCCGCACAGTCCGCGACGGCCTCCACGCTCGCGTCACCCGCGCCATCCTCGTCGCCGTCCGGCCAGAAGTCGGTCGTGGCGAGCCCGTCGTCCACCTCGTCGTTGCAGTCGTTGTCGATGTCGTCGCAGACCTCGGGGTTGCCCGGGAACCGCGCGGGATCGGCGTCGTCGCAGTCGCCCGCGCACGCGTTCACCCCGTCCTCGTCCTCGTCGGGACAGGCGTCCGACGCCCAGATGACGGCCTGCTCCATCAGCTGGTCAGCCGCGCCGGAACGGAGCCCCTCGTTCTTGTACGAGGCGGTGTCCCCGGTGTAGGTGCCGCCGATGTAGACGAGGCGCCCGACCCCGCCGGTCGCCTCGCGCACGGTGATGGCGGGCTTGCCTCCGCAGCCGGTCGCGATGATCTCGGAGCCGGCGAGCGCCGGTCCCGGGGTCTCCCAGTAGGTGGAGGTGTCGACGAACTCGCCGACGCCGTCCACGATCGGGTGCACCACGGTCGGGGTCACCGTCGTGGGGCCCGTGCAGTAGGCTCCGTCCCGGCTGGCCTGATCGATCGGCAGCCAGGAGAGCGTGGTCGAGGGGCCCTCGTACGAGGTCCAGGCAGCGGTCACGACCGAGCCGCCGCCGGTGGCGTAGCCGTCCATTGCTCCCTTGAAGGCGTCGGTGTACCGGCTGAAGTCGCTGTGCCCGGAGCTCCCGATGACGATCACGTCGTAGCCAGACAGATCGGCGACCCCGGTCACGTCGGCCGCCACCACCAGCTCGGCGTCGATGTCGTACACCTCGCTGTCGTTCAGCGCAGCCACGAGGTCTGCGTAGCTCCCTTCGAGGCTGTCTCCTTCGATCACGCCGACGTTTACCGTGGCGGCGAGGGCGGGGAGCGGGAGTGCGAGCAGGAGCAACAGGCGAGCCGACATGGGGCCTCCAACCGGAAGGGAACGCGCAGCGAGTCTGCACGTCCCATCTTTGGTACTCCATTCGCCTCCCGCAGCCCCAAGTTGAGAGATCCACGCAGGATCAGCGAGAGAGCGGCTTCGTCCAGAACTGCATCGGCTTGTCGCTCGGCGCGTCCTCGTCCAGATCC
Source organism: uncultured Pseudomonadota bacterium (assembly GCA_937891875.1). Taxonomy (GTDB): domain Bacteria; phylum Myxococcota_A; class UBA796; order UBA796; genus REDI01. The sequence goes on from CALATR010001030.1 coordinate 1,623, forward strand.
TGCCACGACAGGCTGGCCACCATGCCGTCTGCCCGGGAGAAGCCTCGCTTCTCCCAGAACGTGTCGAGGGGTACATGGCCGGCGGGCCGGCGGGGGGGATCCCCGGGGCGCGCGACCCCGCAGAACGCCGCCAGGTCGAAGCGCTCGAGGCTGCGCGCCCACGCCTCGCGGGCCTCGAAGAAGCGCACGCCGATGCCCTGGCCCCGAAAGGCCGGCAGCAGCACCGACTCGCCGAAGTAGAACACCCGCACAGGGTCGTGACCGTGTTCGCGGAAGAGCGCCTGGAACGCCGTTCCCTGGGTGATCAGCGGCAGTCCGGTGGAGGCGCCCACGACCCGCCCGTCGTGCACTGCGGCGACCAGCACGCTGTCGGGCTCGCGGGCGTAGGCAGCCAGGTAGCGGGACTCGTAGGCGAGGTCGCCGTCGTAGAGGTACGGCCACTCCCGGAACACCGCGATCCGCAGGCGCGCCAGGTCGTCGATCGCCGCGCCGAGCGCCTCGCCGGTCAGTCGCTCCAGCGCGATCCCAGGCATCTCACCTCCCGGCCAGGCCCGTACCCCCGCCGTCCACGTCGGCAAAGGTCAGCCCGTACCGGGCCAGGTACTTCCGCAGACGATCGGCGTCGTTGCTGCTCTTCTTGCGCGTGCGGCTGACCGCGAACAGCTCGCGGCCCGCCTCGGACAGGGTCGCGCTGCGGCGGCAGGTGCGGATGACCTCCGCCAGCTGGACCCGGTCGAAGGGGTCGATCTCGGCGGCAAGCTCGCCCAGGACCTCGTCGACCTCGTCCCGGACCTGCACCCGCCAGGCGTCCCGCAGCCGGTCGAGCTCTTCGTCGACCACGTCGGTGCCGATGCGCCCGCTGTCCGACAGCGCGGTCATGCGGGTGACCGCCGCGTTCAGGTCGCGGAAGTTGCCCGCCCAGACCGCCTCCGCCGAGGTCGCAAAGCGCAGGAAGCGGGTGCGGGCCTCCCGGTTGAGCCGCACCCGGCGGTTGTGCAGGCGGGACTGCTGCTCCAGCTCGTAGTCGAGGTTGGGCTCGAGGTCCTCGCGGCGATCGGCGAGGCCCGGGAGCCGGAACGTCCACAGGTCGATCCGGGCGAGCAGGTCCGCGCGAAAGCGCCCATCCGCCGCGGCTTGTCGCAGGTCGCGGTTGGTGCCGCTGATCAGCTGGAAGTCGCTGTGCACCGGGCGATCGGCGCCGACGGGCAGAAACGACTTCTCCTCGATCGCGCGGAGCAGCATCGCCTGCTCGTCGAGGCCCAGCTCGCCGATCTCGTCGAGGAAGAGCACCCCGCCGTCGGCCTCGCGCAGCAGGCCCGGCCGGTCGCTGGCGGCGCCGGTGAACGCACCCCGCACGTGGCCGAACAGGGCGGACATCGCGCCGTCTCCGCGCAGGGTCGCGCAGTTGACCGACACGAGCCGCCCGTTGACCTGCTTGCGCTGGCGCTTGAGCTCGGCGATCCGGTGGGCGAGCGCCGTCTTTCCCGCGCCGGTCGGCCCCATGAGCAGCAGCGGTGCCCGGGTGCTGCCCGCGACCTTTTCGATGCGGTCGATGAGCCGGTTGAAGCCCGCATTCCGGGTCTCGATACCCGCCTTGAGGAAGCCGGTCGCCTCCTGGCGATCCTGCTCGAACCGGGTCGCCAGGCGATCGTAGCGGGCGAGGTCCAGGTCGATGATGCTGTAGCTGCCGGCCACGCTGCCGCGATCGCCCCCCGGACCCCGCCGCCCGGGCGGGCTCGTCTGCACCAGCTTGCCCGGCAGGAAGCCCGCCTCGGTCAACAGGAACAGGCAGATCTGGGCGACGTGGGTGCCGGTCGTGATGTGCACCAGCAGCTGCTCCTCGTCGTCGAGCTCGAGGTCGCCGGACACGCCCAGCAGCGTGCCGTAGACCTCCTCGAAGTCCCACGGATCGTCCATGGGCACGGCGACGGGCTGCACCAGGGTGCGCGGGCTGACCCGGGAGAAGTCGCGCCGCACCGAGTGCATGAAGCCCTCGAAGCGCGGGTCGTAGAGCAGGATCAGCCGCTCCACCAGCAGGTCGTCCTGCTGGCCCAGCGCGATCGTCGGCCGCCACTTGGACCACCGGTTCGCCCCGCGGCCCCGGTCGAGCTGCACGCCGAGCAGGGTGAAGATGGTGACCGGTTTATCCAATCAGATAACTCCTTATCGAGAGCTATCTGACTCCCGCAGATCCGGCGAACAGGCCAACCCAGGCAGATCGACGTATTGGCATGGACAAACCGTCATTCTGACGCATACATCTCCGTGTTGGCACGATCCCTGCTTTCCTCCCTGGCGAACCTGGAGAGACCCATGGCACACCAGCACATCGACACTGCGAGCGGCGGCGCCATCAAGGCCTGGATCGAGGGCGTCTGCATCGAGGACAAGGCGCGGGCCCAGCTCGAGAACATCGCCAGCCTGCCCATCGTGCACGGCTGGGTCGCGGCCATGCCCGACGTGCACCTGGGCAAGGGCGCGACCGTCGGCAGCGTGATCCCGACCCTGGGCGCGGTCATCCCGGCCGCGGTCGGCGTGGACATCGGCTGCGGCATGATCGCGCGTCGGACCAGCCTCACTGCGAACGACCTGCCCGACTCCCTGCGTGGCCTGCGCACGGCGATCGAGGCGGCCGTCCCCCACGGGCGCACCGGTTCGGGCCGTCGCGGCGACCGGGGCGCGTGGGGCACCGTGCCCGAGCCCAACTACAAGGTCTGGGACGCGAACCTGCGCGAGCGCTTCGTCACCATCTGCGAGAAGCACCCCAAGGTGCAGAAGTCGAACCACGTCGTGCACCTGGGCACCCTGGGCACGGGCAACCACTTCATCGAGGTCTGCCTCGACCAGGACGACCGCGTGTGGGTGATGCTCCACTCGGGCTCCCGCGGCGTGGGCAACCGGATCGGCAGCTACTTCATCGAGCTCGCCAAGAAGGACATGGGCGTGCACCTGCACGACCTGCCCGACCGCGATCTCGCGTACCTGACCGAGGGCACCCGGCACTTCGACGACTACGTCGAGGCGGTTGGCTGGGCCCAGGACTTCGCGCGGACCAACCGCGCGCTGATGATGCAGGCCGTCCTGCGCGCCATGCACGAGATCTTCGGCGAGTTCTCCTCCGAGGAGGAGGCGGTGAACTGCCACCACAACTACGTCAGCTACGAGCACCACTACGGCGAGGACGTCTATGTCACCCGCAAGGGCGCGGTGAGCGCGAAGAAGGGCGAGCTGGGCATCATCCCGGGCTCGATGGGGACCCGCTCCTACATCGTGCGCGGCAAGGGTGCGGCCGAGTCCTTCCACTCCTGCTCCCACGGCGCCGGCCGCGTCATGTCCCGCACCGCCGCGCGCAAGCGCTTCACGGTTGCCGACCACATCCGCCAGACCGAGGGCGTCGAGTGCCGCAAGGACCGCGACGTCATCGACGAGATCCCCGCGGCGTACAAGGACATCGACGCGGTGATGGCGGCCCAGGAGGACCTGGTGGAGGTGGTGCACACGCTGAAGCAGGTGGTGTGTGTGAAGGGGTAGTGGAGTTCGGAGCCGCTTCCGGGGAGTCGCGTGGCTACGACCAGGGGAGTGGCGGGGCCCGAGCCGCTCGCGGGGAGTCGCGTGGCTGCGACCAGGGGAGTGGCGGGGCTCGAGCCGCTCGCGGGGAG
>CALATR010001031.1 GCA_937891875.1 uncultured Pseudomonadota bacterium
ACCGCGCCGCCCTTGTCCCGGGCGGTATTGCCGGAGATCACCGAGTCGACGATCCGCACGGTCGCGCCCTCGGCCAGCAGCGCGCCGCCCCGGTTGCCGGTGTTGCCGGTCAGGGTGCTGTCGGCGACGTCCAGGGTGCCCGAGAACACGGCGAACGCGCCGCCGTCGTCCGCGGCCGTGTTCCCGGTCGCCTCCACCTCCCGCAAGGTCAGCGTGCCCGAGGCGACCGCGATGGCACCGCCGTCCGCGCCGCCGTTGTTTCCGGTCACCGTCACCCGCTCCAGGGTGACGTCGCCGAAGCTCGCCTCGACGATGCCGCCGTCACGGGTGCCGGCGCCGCCGGTCAGGGTCAGGTCTCGCAGGGTCAGGTCGGCGTCGAGCAGCGAGAAGGCCTGCCCGGAGCCATCCTCCGTCGGCGACAGGATCGTGCCGTCGCGGGTCTCGCCGATCACGGTCAGCACGGCCTCGTCGCGCAGCTCCACCGCCAGCTCGTAGGTGGCGTCGTGCAGGAAGATGGTGTGGCAGGTGGGCTCGAGGTTCGCGAGCGCCTCGGCGAAGCTCTGATACGGCGCGTCGTCCGAGCCGTCCGGGGTCTCCGGGTTGCGGTTCGGGTCCACCGCGATGCTGTAGGCGTCCTTGTCGTTGTCGTCACAGTCGCCCTTGCAGACGCTGCGTCCGTCCCCGTCCTCGTCGACGTCGTCCGCCGAGCCGCTGCAGTCGTTGTCGAGCCCGTCGCACAGCTCCTCCATGCCCGGGCTGACGGTCTTGTCGTCGTCGTCGCAGTCGCCGGTGCACAGGGTGTAGCCGTCGCCGTCCTGGTCCCGGTCGTCGGGCGTGAAGTCGTCGCAGTCGTTGTCCTTCTGATCGCAGATCTCCGGAGCGCCCGGGTAGACCGCGTCGTCGTCGTCATCGCAGTCGTCCGCGCACTGGCGCACGCCGTCTCGGTCGTTGTCGGACTCGTTGGACGGCACCACGTCGTCGCAGTCGTTGTCGCGGCCGTCGCACAGCTCGGGGGCCCCCGGGTAGATGTCGGCCCGGTTGTCGTTGCAGTCGCCGTCGGCCGGGGAGAAGCCGTCCTCGTCTTCGTCCAGGGTCGACGCGGCGCCCTGTCCCGCGAGGTCGATCAGGACCGGCCCGGTGCTGGTGTCGCTGGTGCGGATCTGCAGTCGCCCCGCCTCCTCGCTGTCGGCCACATTCGGGGAGAACGCGACCACGAGGTCGATGGATCCACCCCCGGGCACGTCGCCGTCGGGATCGCGAGTCCAGCTCCAGACGTTGCTGTCGCCTTGCACCAGCGTGACGCTGCGGATCTCCAGATCCTCGCCGCCGACGTTGCGGACCTCGACCCGGCGCTCCTCGATCGAGCCCACACCGACGGATCCGAAGTCCAGTGCGGTCTCCGAGATCTCCACCCGCGCCGGCCCGTGTGGCGTGTCGTCACCCTTGCACGCTGCGAGCACGACGGCGCCCAGCACCACCGCCCGAAACCCTGTCATGGAGCGCCTCCTCGGCAGTGAACCCCCGCTCTCCGCGAAGGGCGGAGAAAGAACCGGAGGCTCGAGAGTCATTGTATGCTGCCGTTGCAGATGATCCGTTCCGGGTCAACCGAGGGAACGATTTGCGGCACCATCCCAACATGCTGGTCCGGCTGATCCTCGTGGGCGTCCTGCCCGCGACGATGCTGGCGTGTACGAAGCCGGAGGATTCGGACATCCCGGATCTGCCGGACGAGACGGACTCGCCCATCATCGATGACACCGGCCCCTTCGAGATCCCCGAGGACACCGACGATCTCGGCCCCACCGACCTCGAGCCGACCAACTTCCTGTACATGTACCAGGAAGGCACGATGTCGCTGACGCCGTCCGGCGGGCCGTACACGACCCTGACCGGCACCATGCGGGTCCAGGAGTTCGTCGACTTCCAGCTGCCGGCCGAGGACACCGACGCCCCGGACACCGACACCGACGTGCCCTGGGCGGGCCTCGACCCCAACCCGCTGGTCTGCGACACCACCTACACGCTGATCGGCAGCCCGCCGCGCCCGGAGGCCGGAGCCGCCCTGTGCTCGGGCTGTGCGTGGATGATGGACGTCGAGTTCGCGGTCGCGGAAGGCAACCCGGAGCCCTGCTACGACCCGGAGCTCCCGGAGAACGGAGACGTGATGCGCTTCGCCTGGCACCCCGGACAGGGTCAGCTGCTCTACGACTTCCAGGGTACCGGCGTGTGGTTCCCCTGGTTCCCCGGAAATGCCGGCTCCGATACGGTAGACTTCAGCTGGTTCGCGCGCCTCGGCGTCAGCGTCGAAGAGGAGGATGACCAGTGATGCGACGGTCCCTGCCTCTTCTTTTTTCCCTGATTCTAGGCGGCTGTTCTGGCGGTGAGGACACCGACCAGCTGATCCTCGACGACCCGGTCGAGCTGCCGCCGCCCGATATCAGCGGGCTCGACATGCCGGGCGCGTTCGAGACCGGCTTCCTCACCATCGCCGACATCGACCTGCGCACCGCCTGGCAGGGTCACGTCGACGCGCTGAACCTGCGCAAGCCGGGCTGCCCGGACATCTTCGCCGGCAACCCGAACGTCGAAGACATCGACATCAACAGCAACAACGACGGCTCCTCCTGGCTCGACTTCTGCGAGCAGGGAGATGGCACGACCTTCGGCGGCTTCGAGTACTGGGAGATCAACGTCAACCGCGACGGGGACCCCGACTCGGGCGCCGGACGCACGACCGAGGCCAGCCGCCTGCTGTTCGGTGACGGCGTCGTGGGCCGCGGGGACGAGATCCTCTTCGAGTTCGACGGCGAGGCCACCGACGGCCTGACCGTGACCGAGGCGTCGGGCGACTACTACGCATGGTCCTACTCCTCGAGCATGGCGGGCACGGTCACGGGCTCCATCCCGTTCGACGGATCGGGCACCCCGGGCGGCTACCGGGTCGGGCTCACCCGCCGTGCGGCCGGTGGTGCGGACCAGGGCCTCGAGGCCAACGGCAACGTCTACTTCTTCGAGCATCGCATCCAGGACCGCTTCGACAGCATCGCGATCAACATGGAGCTGATCGGCCCCGACGCCGCCGGCCCGGACGACTGCACGCTCGAGCCCCAGGGCTACATCAGCCTGCGCGACGAGAACGCGTTCTGGTACGACCTCATCTTCTCGCCCAGGTACGAAGGGGATCCCGACGATCCCGACTACCCGAACGAGCCCTACTCCGAGTGCGACGGCTGCGGCACGCTCTACATCCGCGGCCTCGAGCAGGACGAGGAGATCGGGGAGATCTGTGTAGATCTCTCCTTCCTGTGGGAGGGTCCGCTGGATCCGCCCGACGTGCAGGAATTCGCCTTCACCCTCCGTGACCCCGGGGAGGATCGATGACCCGAGCCACCACAATCCTGGCTCTGACGCTGGCGTTCGGCACTGTGCTGAGCGCCTGCGGAGAGCCTGCAGACGCGCCCGTCGAGGACGAGATCCAGGACGGTCTCCGCCTGCTCTCGCCGCGACGACAGCTCATCCGGCTCTCGGTCGACCTGCGGGGTGCCCACCCGTCGGCGGACGAGCTCGACTTCATCGAGCAGTATCCGGACGCCTACGGCGAGTTCGTCGATCGCTACCTGGACGACCCTCGCTTCGTGAAGCGGATGACCGAGATCTGGAACCGGTCCATCCGCACGCGCACGGGCGAGACCTTCTTCGACCCGGGCGACGCCGGCCTCGGCATGCTCTCGGACGAGGTGGTCGCGGACAGCGTCGGTGAGGAGCCGCTCGCGCTCATCGCCCACGTCGTCGAGAACGACCTGCCCTTCTCCGAGGTGCTGACCGCCGACTACACCATGGCCGACCCGATCGTCGCCGCCATGTGGGACCTCGACTACCCCGAGGGCAAGACCGGCTGGCAGCAGTCCTACTACACCGACGGTCGCCCCCACGCGGGCGTGCTCTCGTCCACGACCCTGTGGCAGCGCTACCCGTCGGCGGGCGTCAACAGCAACCGCCACCGGGCCAACTCGGTCAGCCGCATCTTCCTGTGCGACGACTACCTGTCCCGGCCGGTCAGCTTCAGCCGCACCCAGATCGACACGCTCACCAACGGCGACCCCGAGGACGTCATCCAGACGACCCCGGTCTGCCAGTCGTGCCACAGCACGCTGGACCCGTTCGCGGCGCACTTCTTCGGCTTCTGGTGGGAGATCGACGGCGACATCGCCGATCAGACCCTCTACCGTCCCGAGGACGAGCCGTTCTGGCGTGACCAGATGGGCAACCACGTCAGCCCCGCCTTCTACGGGATCCCGACCAGCGGGCTCGAGGAGATGGCGGAGCACCTGGCCGAGGACCCGCGCTTCAAGGAGTGCGCGGTCCAGACCATCTTCGACGGCATCACCCAGCGCCACACCAGCGACCTCGACCGCGAGGAGCTGCACGCGCACCGGCAGGTGTTCGAGGACAGCGGCCTCGTGGTCAAGGACCTGGTCCGCAACATCGTCATGAGCCGGCAGTACCGCGCCGAGTTCGTCGAGGACGAGCGCGCCGAGCGCATCCCGGTGCTCAAGACGGTGACCCCCGCCCAGTTCGAGGGGATCATCGCCGACAAGACCGGGTACAAGTGGACGATGAACAATCGCCCGGCGCTGGCCCGGAACGTGGACGGCCTCTCCGTCCTGTCGGGCGGCACCGACGGCCGCTACGTCAACGAGCCCAACTACGACCCCAGCGTGGGCCTGGTCTTCGTGCAGGAGCGGCTCGCCCAGGCGGCCGGCTGGCACGTGGCCCGCCACGACCTCGACCCCGACCGCGAGGGCGAGGCCATCCTGCTCCGCTACGTGACCCGGCTCGACACGCCGGAGAACAACCGCGAGGCCTTTGCCGTGCAGGTCGACCAGCTCTACGCCGAGGTCCTCGGTGTGCCGCTCGAGCTGCCGACCGATGCCGAGGGCAACGTCATCGTGGGCGAGGACGGCGAGCCCGCCGAGCCGCCCGAGGTGGAAGAGCTCATCGCGCTGTGGAAGCGTCTCTACAGCGTCGACGCCAACCCGGATCGAGCGTGGGCAGGCGTCGTCAGCGTCGTCCTTCGCGATCCCATGCTGATCTTCTACTAGGCGGAGGCCCACGATGACCCAGGACATCACCCTGACCCGTCGCCGCCTGATCCAGGCGGCCGCTGCCACCGCCGGAGTCGGCCTGCTCGGCTCCATGGACGCGCTCATGGCCCAGCAGGCCCGGGCCGCGGCTGTCGGTGACCGCAAGTTCCTCTTCTTCTTCGCGAGCGGCGGCTGGGATGCCACCCCGCTCGACCCGAAGTTCGGCTCCGACGGCGTCAGCCCGGTCGGCGGCACGGACATGGATCCGGGCACGGTCATGGGCCAGGCAGGCAACCTGTCGTGGTCCAGCGGGCCGGATCGCCTGAACATGGACGTGTACTTCAACCGCTGGGGCGCCCGCACCGCGCTGGTCCGCGGCGTGAACGTGCACAGCGCCGGCCACGAGTCCGGCACCCAGTGGATGATGACGGGAACCACCACCTCGTCTCGTCCGGACTGGCCGACGATCCTGGCTTCTCACGGAGTCATGGACTACCCGATGCCCCACCTCGTGTTCAGCGGTCCGGCCTTCCCCGGCACCCTCGGCGCGGCGGTGGTGCGTGGCGGTGGCGGCACGCTCCTGCGCCTCATCGACGGCACCCTCAACACCCGGGTCGATCGTCCGGCGCCGGTGTTCGAGACCCCGTCCGACTCCATGATGGACGCGGCGGTCTACAACCGCGCGGGCCGGCTCACCGGCAAGCTGCAGGGACAGGCCCGCAACCGCATGGAGGACTACCTGGGCAACATGGAGCGGGCGATGGAGCTCGAGGGTCGCCGCTTCGAGGCGGGCCTGGGCGAGCAGAGCCGCGGCATGGAGGCCCAGGCGGAGATGGCGCTGGAGGTCATGCGCCTCGGCCTGACCCGCACGGCGATGATCCGCATCCCCGGCGGCTGGGACACCCACGGCGGCAACCAGAACGTCGGCGCCCAGATGGACGCCTTCTTCGGCGTGCTGGACCGCCTCATGGAGAAGATGCACACGTCTCCGGGCCTCTCGACCCCGCGCCTCGCGGGCGAGGTGGTCATCGTCTGCACCAGCGAGCTCGGCCGCACGCCGCGCTTCAACGGCTCCCAGGGCCGCGATCACTGGCCGTACACCTCGATGCTCGTCGCGGGCTCGGGCATCAACGGCAACAACGTGATCGGCTCGACGGACGAGGGCTTCATCAGCCTGCCGACCGACTTCAACACCGGCATGCCGTCGGGTGGTGGCAACATCATCGCCACCGAGAACGTCGGCGTGACCCTGCTGAAGCACGGCAACGTCAACCCCGAGAAGTGGCTGCCCGGCATCCAGCAGGTCCCAGCCCTGGTCCGCGGCTGACCGAGGGTCAATGCACAGACTCGTCCCCGTTCTGGCGTTGGTGTCCGGGCTCGCGGCTTGCGGCCCCGAGGACACCGACGACCTGTGTGATCGCGAGGTCCCCCTGACCTACCAGAGCTGGGGTCAGGGCTTCGTGCACACCCACTGCAATGGCTGCCACAGCTCGATCATCGCCGAGGGCCAGCGCCGCGGCGCGCCTCTGGGGGTCGACTTCGACACCTACGGCGGGGTCCTGCAGTGGGTCGAGCGCATCGAGGACCGCACCATCATCGCCGGGCAGGAGGAGCGCGCGCAGATGCCGCCTGGCGGCGGACCGACCGCGGAAGAGCTCCAGATGCTCCACGAGTGGATCCAGTGTTCGGTCTACCCGGACAAGCAGGAGTGGGGAGGCCCGGAATGAGGCGCTTGGCCCTGGCGTGTACGGCGCTCCTGGCGCTCGGTGCGTGCAACGAGACCGGCCTGTCCCGCGGCGAGCTGCCCGACCCGGCAGACCCGCCCGAGCGGGAGCTGGACCTGTGGGGCACGCCGCCGTCGGACTGGCAGAACTGCTACGGCGGCCTGCGCGGCATCTACTACAACCTCACCCCGGGCCATCCCGACGTCGAGACCTACCTCGACGACCCGATGGACCCCGAGGGCAGCGTGCCCGCCCTCGACGAGCTCGACTGGTGGGATGGCGCGGCCTCCTTCCAGCGCTACGACGCCACCACCGACTTCGGCCCCAACTGGTGGCCCGTCGACGGCGGATTCCAGGGAGATCCCCAGTACTTCGCCGCACGGTGGGTCGGCTGGCTGCGGGTCACCCAGCGCAACCGGGACCACGACTTCGTGGTCGGCGCGGCCAGCGACATGTGGGTCAAGCTCGACGACGACGTGCTGATCCAGATGAACGACAACGACGAGTTCGAGAGCGAGGTCCAGACCCATCGCCTCGAGACCGGCGTCTACCGCCTGGACGTGCGCTACGCCCACCGCCTCGGCGAGACCAACGGCTTCCGCTTCCGCGTCGCCAGCGATGAGATCATCATCTGCTCCCCCGAGTTCGGGGACGAGCCGGAGACGGAGGAGTAGCTCACTCCAGGCGCAGCGGTCGGGTCGAGATCTCGTTGACCTCGGTCGGAGCGGGCAGGTCCGCGATGATGCTGAGCAGGCTCGGATCGAGGTCCAGCTGGACCTTCGCGCCAAGCCCCCTGCGCCGGACCTTGCCGTTCGAGTCGGTGCCCGCCGAGCCGGGGGTGCCCTTGAGGCTGAAGGCCCGCTTCAACCGGACGTCCGCCTTCAGGCGCCCCGAGGCCCAGTGGTCGTATCGCACCTCCAGCTTGAAGGTGTTCTTCTTGGCCAGCTGGGCATAGGCGGTGAGGAGCGTGCCCTGTCCCCCCAGCTTGACCTGCGCCTGGCTCAAGACCGCGGTCAGCGCACTGTTGGGGAAGCCGGCCGCGATGGCCCTCTTGTTGATGTCAGCGAGCAGGAGCGCGCCTCCCGACTGCTGCTGCAGGGCGATCAGCTGCTTCTGGTCCAACTCTACTTCGGTCGCCACCTTGAAGATGTTCAAGAACGGCTGACCCTCCCGGTACAGGTGCGCCAGCTCTCCCTTGACGTTGTGGCCCAGCGCGTTGACGTCCACGGTGTGGTGCGTCGAGGTGGCCCGCTGGGTGCGCAGCGTCCCGTCCTCCTTTCGACCATAGGCGACCCCCAGGCTGCGCTTCTGGGTGTAGGACAGGCTGTTCTTCCCGGTGTTGCCCTCCGCCTTCACCCCGGCGCTGCCCTCGCCCTGGCTGGTGACCCAGTCGTTGCTGTCCAGCTTGCCGGCCACGTCTCCCTCGCGCTCCGTCGGGTCCAGGGGTCGGAACGCATCCTGGGCGCCCCTTCCGAACAGGGCGTCTGCCTTCTTGGAGTCCACCGCCGAGACCATCCGGTGCAGCGCAGCGAGCAGGAGCGTCAAC
>CALATR010001032.1 GCA_937891875.1 uncultured Pseudomonadota bacterium
GGTTATCCAAGGTTGGATCACAATTGCTTAATACGGCAATTTGGAGGCGCGCGCGTCGAAGGCGCTCGACCTTCCGTGATGAGCAGGCAAGCACGGACCATGAGCAAGCGCTCCAACTCGACACTCCAAGCACACACGACGAGCCAACTGTGGAGTCTACCCACTCCGGACCTGATCGATGCGCTCCCACAGCGCATCGACGGCGCGCTCCTCCGCCACCAGCGTCACCAGCACCGCCGCCATCCGAGGCCTCCGAGCCGTCCGCCCCGCACCATATCCGAGCCGCGCCGAGCCCGACACGGGCGACGACCCCATCGTCGACCGAATGCGATGGATGTCAGCACACACAGCCTAGACTGCGCACAACTGGAGGACGCACGTGCGGACGTGGGCCGACGCCGTGAGGCGAGGCACCCTCGGAGACCTGGACCTCGACGGTCGGACCGGACACGCGCTCGGCGCGGGTCCCGGCGGCGGGGTGCACGCGGGCCAGGCGGACCCGGCAACCCCGACGCAGATCCCCGGCGCCTTGTCCGCTCAGCAGGCGGCCCTCGATGCCCACCGCACCGCCCTCGAGCGCGCCGTCCGGGCCTCCCTCGATCGGGCGATCCGGCCGCTCGACCTGCTGGCGCGCACGCCGCTGGCCATGACGTGCTGGGATGCAGACAAGGCGCACGACGATGCCCGCGCCGAGGCGGAGGCGCCCGGATCGACCCCGTCCCTCGAGGGGGACCTCGACCGCGAGCCCGACGCCGCGGAGCACCAGCCCGACGCCGCGGAGCCCCAGCCCGACGCCGCGGAGCACCAGCCCGACGCCGCCGACCGCGAGCCCGACGCCCACAACCGCGAGCCTGCCCTCACGCCCCAGCCGGCCGACCCCACGCGCCGCCCCCAGCCGCCGACCACCGGTCGCTCCGCGGGCCTGTCCGCCCGGTCGAACCAGACCACGCCGACCCCGGGTCCCACCTCGAGACCCGACGATTCACCGGATCTCCCAGCCGCCGACCAGCCGCCGGGCAAGCTCCCTGCGGCGACGGAGCTCCCCTCCCCCCAGGCCGCAGCACCCGAGCCTCTGCCCGCGGACACGCCGTCCCGGAGCGAGGCCGATCAGGCCGTGGACAAGGCCCTGGACAGCCTGGGCCAGGACAGGCAGGAGCCGAAGGCCGGCGACGCCGCGGGCAAGGGAGGCGCCGCGGCGCCCGAGGCCAGGGCTGCCGACCCGGCCAAGGCCGACGATGCCGCCATGGACAAGGCCGCCAAGGAGGACGAGCAAGCCCTCGACGAGGCCACCCCCGACGCCCTGAAGGAGGGGGGCGACGGCGAGGCCAAGGCCCCGACCGACCCGGACGCGACCCCCTCGGGGCTGCCCGACAACGAGCCCCTGTCCGGCACCGCCAAGGACGATGCCATGGGCCCGCCGGGCGGCGGTGGGGGTGCCGCGGCGAGCGCCCGGGCCGAGGTCGACAAGTGGGAGACCCGGGTCACGGCGAAGATCGACGCCATGCCCGAGCCCGACCTGCAGCCCATCGAGGGGCGTACCGGCCCGGTCAAGAAGCACGGCCAGGGGGTGAAGAAGCAGCAGAAGCAGAAGCAGAAGTCCAACGACGACGAGGCGCGGCAGCTGTTCAAGCGCTCCACCCAGACGCTGGACGACGTCAAGCTGCCCGAGGACTTCTTCGAGGGCGAGTCCGAGCTCGACGCCGAGCTGAAGCGGGTGGAGACGGCGGCGAAGGGCCAGGACAAGCTCCCCGCCCAGACGCTGCCCGACCTGCAGCTGACCCAGGACGGCACGATGCCGAACCTGCACGGCGACCCGATCCCCAAGGAGACGGTCGACGCGATGCGGGAGCTGTGGCTGCCCCCACCCGAGGAGCGCGGCAAGGACTTCGACGAGATGAAGGCGCTCAAGGACGCCATGTCGAAGGACCCTCGCTTCAAGGGCAAGGTCCCCATCGGCGGCATCGAGGTGAGCAGCAGCGAGCTGCAGCCCCGGCTCGAGGTCAAGGAGGAGTTCAAGGCCGACATCACCGCGGTGCTCGCCCAGGTGGTCGCCACGGCCCCCCAGTGGGCGGACAAGGCGATGAAGGAGGGGCGCTCTCGGGCCTACGATGGCGAGGCGATCGAGCACGAGTACGGCAAGAACTGGCCGGGGGGCTGGCGAGGCGAGGAGCTGCGCTTCGTGCGCGAGGAGATGGACCGGGCCGCCGAGCGTGCGGGCATCAAGAAGGAGGACCTCGACGCCGCGGTGAAGGTCCGCCAGGAGAAGATCAAGAAGCAGGGCACCGAGCAGCACGACGCTCTCAAGGAAGAGGAGAAGAGCACCCGCGATCTCATGCGGGAGGCCTACGACGAGACCGAGTCCAGGCTCACCGGGCTGCGCGAGTCCTGGGACGAGTGGGTCGACGAGGTCTGCGCCAGCTTCAAGGGCAACGTCGACGCCAAGGCGGTCCGCGCGCGGCAGAAGCGGGTGCAGAAGAAGATCCGCACCCGCGCCGCCGATCTGATCGTCGCCTACGACAGCATGCGCAAGCAGCGGCTGAAGAACCTGCAGACGGCGATGAAGGAGCACACGAAGGCCTACAACAAGGCCATCGCCCACGACGTGCAGCGGGACATGGCCGACCAGACCGAGCTGAAGGCCGGCAGCCAGGAGTACCAGACCGAGTTCAGCAAGCGCTTCGGGGAGAAGGTCAAGCAGCTCTACGGCGAAGAGGGCCAGATCACGCCCAAGGACGAGCGCCTGCCGCCCATCCCGGAGATGACCAACGCGATCAGCGCCTTCGACCAGGCCAATGCCAAGATCGTGGAGGAGTGGCAGGACAACGTCAAGGACGCCCGCAAGCTCGCGGTCGACAACGTACGGGACTGGGCGGACAACAAGATCGGCCGCACGCGCACCTGGCTCGACGACATCCTGGACTGGCTGTTCGGCTGGCGGGACACCCAGAAGGAGGAGGCGGACGCCTTCGCCAAGCAGCGGGCCGACGAGCAGCTGGTCGATCTCGAGACCGACTCGAACGCGCTGCAGGGGCTCGTGACCCAGTTTGGCGAGGCCATCGACAAGGACGAGCAGGACAAGTTCGACAAGCTCAGCGACGACCAGAAGGAGCTGTACAACGCCTACTACAAGAGCGGCGGTGACGCGATCACCGTGCTCGGCACCCGCATGGGCCAGCGCATGGCCAAGCGCCGCTCGGCCCAGATCGCCCAGAAGATCCGCAAGCGCCTGCGCAGCATCCACTACCTGCACGCCGACGCGTTCGGCCTCGAGGAGGTGAGCGTCGCTGCGGGCCAGACCCCCAACCCGTCCGCCCTGGCCCTCGAGGTGCACTCGGGCGTGCACTACGCGTACGGCACCAACGAGAAGCAGATCTTCGACGCGGTCGGCCAGATCTCGAACAAGGAGGGCGCCACCGCGATCCGGCACGAGTACTTCTTCAACTTCAACCCGCACCAGGACATGGACGCCGCCATCAAGGCCGACATGACCGGCCTGTTCGAGAACGACGAGGACTGGGACCGGGTCAAGGCCGAGCTGACGTTCGACGACAAGGGCAAGAAGGACGTCGTCGGCTCCAAGGCCGCCCAGCTCCGCATCGCGTTCCAGGGCTGGGGCGGCGATCACCACAAGATCAACGACATCCTGCGCGACCTCACCGACGAGGAGCGCAAGAAGGTCCTCGACCGCTACGAGGAGCTCTACGGCGAGGACCTGCGCAAGACGATCCGAAGCCAGATCGGGTACGGCTACGACGGCCGATCCGCGGTCGAGATGTCCAAGGGCAACAAGGACGCCGCCGAGGCCTACGAGCTCAAGGACATCCAGAGCAGCTTCTACTGGACCCAGTCCGGCCGGGCGGAGGACTTCGAGAAGCACGCGCAGAGCGTGTCGAAGAGCGAGAAGACGCTCGCCATCAAGGAGTGGCGCAAGGAGGTGGCCGAGACGCCGCCGGGAAGGCCGATCCCCGAGGTCCCCAAGCGTGAGGACATCGAGAAGCGGATCAGCAAGCGCTTCGACACCATCCACGGGACCTACAAGGACAAGATCGGCACCGACTTCGCGACGGACGTGCAGAAGAGCTTCACCGGCGCCTTCTCCGAGTCCGAGCTCGATGGCCTGGCGACCAGCCCCTTGAACCTGGTCACTCCGATCCCCGCGTACCTGTGGTTGGGCGGCAAGGTCGGCGTCTCCGGCATCGCCTCGCGACCCGAGTACGCCGACATGGTGCTGGGCCTGCATCGGCAGAAGTGGGACGAGGTCGACGCGGCCAAGCTGGAGATCGAGCGCCGGGATCTGGTCGCGGACGACGACATCGTCAACCAGAAGATCCTCGGGGCCGAGTACACCCGGGCGCTGACCTGGCGCCGCGAGGAAGCCGAGCTCATCCTCGAGCGCGAGGAGCAGGTCTGGCAGCGCGGCCATCCCGGCATGATCTGGGACGACACGTACCGCTACAAGCGCAAGGCCGAGCTGATGGCCCAGGCGGAGACGGCGGCCGCCTCGGACGCGACGGAGCACTTCAAGAAGTTCCAGAAGCTGTACATCGACAAGTACATGCCGGAGAAGTCGACGTCGGACGACTTCGACCGGATGGTCATCAACATGACCACCGGGGTCTTCGGCGGCGAGACCCTGGCCAGCAAGGAGACCCGCGAGCGCCTGCACGGCGGCCCCGACGGCAAGAACAAGGGCTTCCTGCCACCCCACCGCGAGCTGTACTACGCGGCCAAGGACAAGGACGACAAGCGGATCGAGTTCGTCCTGAAGGGCAAGACCCAGGACCAGATCGCCAAGATCCGGGCGGACTGGGCGGCCAACGCCGACAGCCGCGAGCTGGGCGCCATGAACGTGGTCCTGGAGAACGCCGCGGACGGCCGGACCGCCAACGACATCAAGATCATGCTCAAGTACGGCGAGCCCACCGATCCCGACACGGCCTACCTCATCGCCCAGGAGAAGATCGCCTACGAGAACAAGACGGGCGGCATGGGCTACGGCCCGAACGCCTGGGCCACCGCCGGAAGCATGGACCGCCAGCTCGAGCGGCTGAAGGAGGCCCGCGACCGCTACAAGCAAGGTCAGGAGCGCTTCCCGGTCCAGTACGACGAGAACGGCATCCCCTACCGGGACTCCCGCTTCGCCGGCTACAGCCGCGCCTGGGAAGCGCAGTACGCGGGCGTCAACCGGATCGTCCAGACCGTACGCGCCAACAAGGACATCGAAGCAGACCTGATCTCCGGCCTGGTCGCGCTGGTGGTCGCCGTCGTGCTCGGCGCGATCCTGGCCCCCTTCACCGCCGGCGCCTCCCTGCTCTTGATCGCCGCCGTCGCAGCCGCGGTCGCCGTGGCCTCCGGGCTCGCCGCCATGGCCGTGAAGTACGCGATGAAGGGCGATGCGTACCACCGCGACGAGATGAAGATGGACCTGCTGATGATCGGCGTGGACGTCGTCTTCACCGTCGCCACCCTGGGGGCGGGCAAGGTCCTGGGGCCGCTGTTCAAGGGCGCGAGCAAGGCGGGCGGTGCAGCGGGCAAGGCCGCGGGCGCCGCAGCCAGCAAGGTCGCGGGGGCGGCGACCGTGGACGCCGCCGAGAAGGGCTTCATGAAGAAGCTCGCCAGCAAGTTCGCGATGGGCGCCCGGACCACCGAGTCCATCGCCGCCCGCGGCGGTGGGCTGAAGGGCGCGTGGGGGCACCTCACCCACAAGGGCTCCCGCGACCTCATGCGCAAGCAGGCGACCCAGGAGCTCGTGTCCGGCCTGGTCACCAGCTACGCCGTGCCCGCGTTCACCGACGAGTATGCGCAGGACATGAACCCGATCGCCCAGATGATGCTGGGCATCGGCATGGGGCTCGGGATCGGCATGGCGTCTGGCGCCATGGTCGGCAAGCTGCAGTCCCGGGGACCCCGCAGCAAGGGCGACTTCGACTTCCACGGCGACGTGAACAAGCGCGTCGGCGACACCAGCGCCATCCTGGAGCTGGCCGCCGATCCCGCCGCCATGGCCGCCATGCGCAAGCAGTACATGGACCTGAACCCGTTCAAGACGGCGAAGGACTTCCAGATCGACTTCGACGAGTTCATCCTGGCCCAGGCCAAGAAGAACCCGGAGTTGAAGCGGAAGTTCCACGACGGGCTGCGCACGGCGATGCTCGCCGATCTGCCCACCGCCCAGCGGAACTCGCTGTCCGGCACCGACGTCGAGATGCTGTCCGACGCGGCGTTCACCAGGCTCACCGGCAGCAAGTCCGGCAACGCGGTCGTCATCATCCAGGACGGCAAGGCGGTCGTGAAGATGCGGGCGGGCGCGTCACGGGCGGCGCTGGCCGAGGAGGCCATCCACCTCACCCAGGTGATGGACAAGAAGTGGGCCGACCACATCAAGCTCGTCGACGAGTCGAACCTCAGGCGATGGCCGCGCATGGACGTGCGGGAGCGCATGCGGGTCTACGAGGCCAAGCTCGACCTCGAGATCGACGCGAACGAGCAGCTGCTGGCCCAGATGAAGAACAAGGCGAAGGGCCAGGATCTCGCCCCCGAAGCGATGGCGCGGATCAAGGCGGTCGAGAAGACGCTCGACAACCTGTATGCCCGTCAGATCGACCTCATGAACATCTCCCCCCTGCGTCGGACGCTGATGGCGTGGGGCGAGGTGTTCAAGCCGGGCTGGCTGAAGCAGAAGCCGCGGCTGTTCAACAAGACCCGGCTGCCGCTCGACACCTTCGGCACGAAGCAGAAGAAGGTCGACATCGACAAGGACGACGTGCCTGTCGACGCCGAGATTGACGGTTCATACTACCGTCTGGGTGAGCTTCAGGACGGGCTCGGGTCGCTGCCCGAGGGCAGCCGCTACCAGGCTCACATCGGGGAAGACGGCACCGCCCACCTGCGCCTCGTCGGCCCCGACGGGGAGGCGATCACGACCCACGTGCTGGTGAAGCGGGGCAAGAAGTTCAGCGTCGAGCCCGTCCCCACAGGCACGATCTCGACGGGGGACCTCGACCTGCCCATCCCGCCCGATGGGCACTACTTCATACACGACGGCACCGGCCTGAAGCTCCAGGGCGGCGAGTTCGAGCTGGGCGCGAACAACGTCATCAAGAAGAAGGTCAAGACCGACTACGAGTGGGACGTCGCCGGCCTCGCCGAGATCGACAACGGGCGGGTGAAGCTCAAGGACAAGCCCGAGACCTACACGCCGGAGACACCGAACTGGTCGAAGAAGGCGGAGTGGGCCCAGGGCCAGATGGAGCCCGGCAAGGTCCCCGGGTTCGAGAAGCTCCTCGACGACCTGGACCTGCCCGGCAAGGGCACGGCCACCTACGACGGCAAGACCTCGGCCGTCCGCACCCTCGACGACTCCATGATCGGCGGCATGGTCGACCGCGGCGTGCTCCGGCGCATGGAGGAGCCCTACGCCATCCTGCGGGGGCTCGACGATGCGCTCGAGAACGTCGAGCTGAACGGGACGAAGCTCAAGGACCTGGTCGGCGATCTGGACGCGATGGCCACCGTCGACGCCCGGCTGAAGCAGACCATCACCGATCTCAACGGCGCCCCCCTGTCCGAGGCCGCCTACAACCAGTTCCGCAAGGAGATCCGCGACGCCGTGGCCCAGCGGCTGGCCGTCATCCAGCAGCTCGACCTCACCCCCGACGCGCGCAAGGCGATCGTCGCGAGGCTGGCCGACGCCCTGGACGACACCCTGGTGATGCGCGGCGGGAGCAAGATCAACCGGGACAACCTGTCGTTCCTGGACGTCGCGCTGTCTCACTCGACCAACAAGCAGGGCGGCAAGGGCAACCTGTTCACCAAGTTCAGGGAGGAGTTCACCCAGACCTGGAGCGTGCCGGAGCTGGGGGCGACGCCGGCGTTCGGGAAGGGGCCCAAGGACCAGGGCCAGAAGCTGGTCGTGCGCAAGGGTCCGCCTGCCACCCACCGCATCTCCGATGGCATCGTCACCATCGAGCACCGCCCGACCCGCAAGAAGCTCGACAACCCACCCGAGGGCGCCACCGGCGAGGCGCTCTTCGACCTGCACGACGGGGTGCCGAACAAGACCAGCGAGGGCGGCTTCATGGCCGTCGACGACAAGGCGGGCACCGGCGCCTTCAAGATCGACCAGGCCGTGCACTATGTGCAGGCGCAGCAGCTCAACCGAAATCCCGGCCTCGAGGGGGTCTGCTACTTCTTCGACTCACCCGAGGCGGCGTTCGGCGCGCTCGCCAAGCTGAAGGAGCTCGCGACCACCCGCAACGCGCTGGGCAAGGGTGGTCCGGGGACCTCACCACCGCGGATCTTCCTGGGCTACTTCGACGGCAACGACATCGTCTGGGTCAACCCCCACAAGCCGCCGCCGACGCTCACTCCGACCGGCGCAGCTCCGGCACCGAAGGCCCCCGTCAGCACCAAGACGAAGAAGA
>CALATR010001033.1 GCA_937891875.1 uncultured Pseudomonadota bacterium
CTCTTCTGAGCACATACGCTCATCCCAAATCGTGAGTCATAAAAGGTAATTAGAATAAGAAGATGTTGGGGCCCTGTGTGTGTTCCCCAAGCGCTACGTCGGCTTCTTCGACGCCCAGGGAGACAGCGCCGCGCTCGAGCTGCGGGTCGTGCGCGCGGTGCAGGCGTCCACGGCGGTCTGCAATGCCTGGCTCGAGGAGCAGGGCATCGCCTGGCGGGCGACGGAGAAGGAGATCGCCGTGACCTGGGTCGCCGAGGGGGGCGCGCTGCTGCTCACGACCCAGCAGCGCTTCGCCGACCGGGTGCATCCCATCCTCGGCATCGGCCTCGACGACATCGCCCACGGCTTCAAGGAGCTGCCCGGCCTCGTCGGACGCCTCGACGAAGCCGCGGGCACCCGGGTCGAGGGCATCCCGCGCTGGGAGGACGGGGACTGGACGCTCACCCGGAACATGACCCTCGAGGAGACGGTGGTCGGCACTGCGATCATGTGGGTCTGGGAGAAGCGGATCGCAGCCAGGAAGCTGAAGAACGACGGTCGCGCGGCCATGGGGGAGCACAGCGCGGACGACCAGTTCATCCTGGGCTCGCTGGTCTACAACTCGGGGATCCTGCACAGCGCGTCCCGGCCCGGTCAGGTCCGCCGCTACGCCCTCGCCGAGCACCTGGCCGACCTGGCTCGGACGCACAACGGCCGCCGCGCCCACCTGCCCGTCGGCACCAGCGCCCAGAGCCTGGCCGCGCTCCTGGTCGACCGCGACTACCCGGAGCAGGGCACGAGCTGGATCGCGCTGTACCACATCCTGCAACGATACGGGGGGTTTGACGGGCTGTCTCGCACGACGAGGGTGTTCGACGCGGACGGTCGCTTCGTCCCCGGACCGTGGGACGCGCTCGAGGCGCGGCTGGCCAGGGAGGCGAAGGAGGCCGAGCAGGCGGAGGCGCAGGCGGCCGAGGCGGAGCGGGTCGGCGTGGAGTCGGCGAAGGAAGCGGCACCTGCGCGAGGGTGCGGGTGTGCGAGTGGGGGGTTGGGGCCGGGCGCGTACGGCCCGCTGTTCGGGCTGCTCGTCGTGGTGCGCCGACGTGGGGCGCCGAACGCCTGAGAGTTGCCAATCCCCGGTCACGCCGGTACCTCGTGGCGCCCATGGCGTCGCCCGGAGGTCCCATGTCCCGCTCGCTCGTCGCTCTCGCCCTGCTCTCCGCGTGCTCGGGGACGCCGGAGCTGCTCCCGCTGCCCGCGGTCGAGGGACTTCAGGCGCTGCCCGATCTCGATCCTGCGGATGATGTCGTGGAGGTCGAGCTGGTCGCCGCGCCCACCCGGGTCAGCTGGCTCGATGGCACGACGACGGACGTGTGGGCGTACAACGGCGTCGTGCCCGGACCCGTCCTCACGGCGCGAGTCGGGGACACCGTGCGCGTGCGCTTCACCAACGATCTCACCGAGCCCACGACCATCCACTGGCACGGCCTGCGGATCCCCGATGTCATGGATGGGGTGCCCGCCATCCAGGATCCCATCCAGCCCGGCGAGACCTTCACCTACGAGTTCGTCGTGCCCGACGCCGGGACGTTCTGGTACCACCCCCACGTGCGCGGCCACGAGCAGATCGAGCGGGGCCTGCACGGTATGCTGGTCGTGCACGAGGCCGAGCCGCTCCAAGACGTTCCCCAGCGCGGCTTCGTGCTCGACGACGCGCTGCTCGACGACAGCGGTGCCTGGTACACCTTCGACGTCGACAACAGCCATCCGCTGCAGGTGCACGGCCGAAATGGCAATGTATTGCTCGTCAATGGGCAGGTGGATCCGGTGGAGGGCACGGTGAGCCCCGGGGTCGCGGAGCGCTGGCGCCTCGTGAACACGGCGAACGCGCGCAACCTGTGGGTCCAGGTGGAGGGCGCGGACTGGCGGGTCGTGGGGGTGGACGGGGGGCTTGTCGCCGAGCCCTACACGGCCGAGCGCGTGCTGCTGCCCCCGGGCCGCCGCTTCGACCTGGAGGTGATCCCCAAGGGCTCGGTGGACGCGGTGCAGCTGCTGGTCGCCTTGCCCAACCAGACGGGTGGCTGGGACACCTGGCCGATGTTCGAGGCGGGCCTGGACTGGGAGAACCCCGGCACCGGGGCGGCCCCTGCGTGGAGCCTGCCCGAGCCGTTCACCCCAGAGCCCACGACCCAGGACGTGGAGCTGGAGTTCGACGTCGAGGGCGGCGGTGCCAACATCCACTGGACCATCAACGGCGCCACGTGGGAGGAGCACCAGGCGATCCACGCGACCGGCCACACGCCGACCCGCATTGTGGTCCGCGAGCTCTCCGGCGCCTTCCACCCGTTTCACCTGCACGGGCAGTTCTTCCGGGTGATCGAGCGCAATGGCGAGCCAGCGGACGAGCCGGGCTGGCAGGACACCGTGCTGCTGAACGGCGACGATGAGGTGGTGCTCTACTCGGAGCTCGACAACCCGGGCCGCTGGATGACCCACTGTCACATCCTCGAGCACGCGGAGCGCGGGATGATGACCGAGCTGGTGGTGGAGTAGGGCCTACTCCCCCTCCACCAGCGCGATCCCCCCCGGCACGAAGCGGATCCTGCGCTGGCGGTACAGGCCGCCGACCGCGTTCTTGAACGCCTTCTTGCTGATCCCGAGCCTGGCCGAGATGGCGGCGGGGGGGCTCTTGTCGTGGAGCTGCAGGGTGCCGCCCTCCTCGGTCAGGGCGTCGAGGATGCGCTGGGTGGCGTCGTCGATGCGCGCCAGGCCCGGGCGGACCAGGCTCACCTCCACCTTGCGGTCGCGGCGGAGCTCCTTCACGAAGCCGTCGAGCTGGTCGCCGATGTAGACGACGCTGTGCAGCTCGGAGTCGTGGATCATGCCCTGCCAGCGCTCGTCGACGACCACCAGCGCGCCGTGGTCGTTGAAGCCGAAGACCAGGGCCTTGACCGGCTGACCCACCTCCAGGTCGCGCAGATCGTCCGAGAGGTGGCGGGCGAGGCGGGCATTGGCGATGACCCTGCCCCGCGCGCCGTGGGACAGGTACACGACGACGCGGTCGCCGACGCGGACCGGGTCGTGCATCTCGGAGAAGGGCAGGAACAGGTCCTTGTCGAGCCCCCAGTGGAGGAAGGCGCCGTGGGGGGTGACGTCGACGACGTCGAGGCAGGCGAGCTCGC
>CALATR010001034.1 GCA_937891875.1 uncultured Pseudomonadota bacterium
GATCGTAGAGGGCGGCGACCCGCTCGGCGCGGTCGGGGGCGTGGTGGAGCGGGAGGAGCGCCACCCGGGCGGTGCGCAGGCCGCCGGGGGTGCGCAGGGTGAGCGACGCGCCCGGCGTGCGGTGGTCGCGCTTGAGGAAGGCGAGCAGCACCGGCGCCTCCTCGGCCACCGACCAGGTGCGCGAGGCGGCCTTGCCGATCTTCGAGCCGTCGTCGAGCACCACGTCCGCGCCCAGCTCAGGCAGGCCGTCGAGGCTGTCGCCGTCGAGCACGAGCGCGCGCAGGGCGTTGGGCACCGAGCCGTAGGTGCGCACCCGGGCGATGACCTCCTGACCCAGGTAGCAGCCCTTGGTGTAGCTCACGACGACCTGCTCCAGGCCGGTCTCGGGGAGCAGGCGCTTCTTGCCCAGGTCGACCGCCGGACGGACCCAGCCGGCCTCCTGGCGCAGGGCGTCGATCACCTCGGACCAGCCCTGCCCGTCGAGCACGAGCACATCCTGGTCGACCGCCGCCTGTCCCACCCGGTCGCCTGCAGCGGGCTCGCCGAAGACCAGCAGGCCGTCGTCCCCGGTGAACACCCGGCGCAGCCACAGGGTGCCACCGTCGGAGAATGCCCCACCTTCCTCGATCTTCGGCAGACCGAGCACGGCCAGGATCCCGGTCGTGCACGGGCCCGTCACCGCCGCCACCGGGCCGGGCAAGCGCTCGAGGCTGACCTTGTCGGCGAAGAGGAAGGCGTCGAGATCCTCGTGCAGCGCGTCGGCGTCCTCGGCGGGGAGCACCATCCACACGTCGTCTGCGGCGATCCCGACCACGGCGAACAGCGCGACCAGGTGGCCGGTGCGGGTCACCCGGGCACCGAGCACGCTCTGGCCGGGTTCGAGGCCCTCGACGTCCTGGGTCAGCTGGCTCTGGAGGAAGGCGAAGGTGTCCGGGCCGTGGGCACGGATCACGGCCAGATCTCCCCAGCCGAACGCACCCCCGTCGAGCGCGGCGGCGACGCCACGCTCCCGGGCACGCTTGAGCAGGTCCATCATCACGACCTCAGATGGAGAAGGACTCGCCGCAGCCGCAGGTGTTCGACGCCATGGGGTTCTGGAACACAAAGCCGCGGCCGGTGAGCCCGCCCTGGTGATCGAGCTTCGTGCCCGCCAGGTAGATCGTGGACTTGCGGTCCAGGAAGACCTTGAAGTCACCGAGGTCGACGACGGTGTCGCCGTCCTCCTTCGGGGTGAAGTCCAGGTGGTAGGACAGGCCGCTGCATCCGCCGCCCTTGATGCCGAGTCGCAGGCCCAGGGCGGGGTCTCCGCGATCGGCGAGCAGGCGGCGGACCTCCTTCTGGGCGGCCTCGGTCAGCGTCACCACGGGCGGCTTGTCGCTGCCCGAGCTGGTCTGTACGGCGGACTGCATGGAACGCTCCGGTCAGTCCACAACGCTAGTCCCGCGACCGGGGTCCGGCAATGGGGAGGGCCTACGCAATCGCGGGTCCACGGGGGGTCAGGCGGCGAGCACGCACCGGTTGCGACCCTGCTCCTTGGCCGCGTACAGCGCCCGATCCGCCCGCTTGTACAGGGCGAGCGCGTTCTCGGTGCCCGCGTGCACGGCGAGGCCGGCGGAGAGCGTGACGTGCAGGCCCTCGGCGTCCCCGTGGTGGCGGCGCCCTTCGACCGCGATCCGGATCCGCTCGACGACCTCGAAGGCGCCGTCCTGGGACACGTCCTTGAGCAGGATGGCGAACTCCTCGCCGCCGACCCGTCCCACCACGTCGTCCCCGCGCACCACCTGCCCGATGGTGTCGGCGACCTCGCGGAGGACCTCGTCGCCGACCGGGTGGCCGTAGGTGTCGTTGATCTGCTTGAAGTGGTCGATGTCGATCATGACCAGGCAGAGTTCGTGGGCGTCGGACGCCCGTTCTCCGTCGCGCGAGCTCACGGCTTCCAGCAGCCGCCGGTCGAAGGCCCCCCGGTCGTACAGACCGGTCAGGGCGTCGCGCTCGCTCTGGGCCTCCAGCTCGGCGATGCGCTCGTGGGCGTCATCGAGCTCGGCCTGCAGGGCGCGGGTGTGCTCCAGCGCCCGACTCATGCGCACCCGTACCGCCGCGCTGCTCTTGGCCAGGGTCCGCAGCTGCTCGCCCAGCGTCTCGCGCACGGTCGCCATCGCGGCGGGCTCGCTCGCGCTGGCCAGGGAGGTCGACAGCTCCGACAATCCCCAGTCCAGCGAGGTCGCCTGACGCAGACCGGGCGCCAGCTCATGAGCCAGCTCCTGCACCAGCCGCTGCACCTCCCGCCGGGTTCGCTGGGCACGCTCCCGGGCGGGCAGGGCGACGTCACGGATCCGCTCCGCCTCCCGCGCGAGCCGGCGCGCATCTCCGCGTCCGACCCGGGTCGGCACCTGGCCCTCGAGCTCGGAGATCTCGCTGACCAGCTCCAGATCGAGCAGGGCACTCGCGTCCAGCGCGTTCACGAAGGCGCTCGCCATCTCCGCGACCGCGGCGGGGGTGTCGTCCTCGCCGTCCACCATCGCGTCGACCGCCATCTGCGCCAGGACGGCCTGGACCTCGCGGCGGAGGCCCGAGGGAACCGGCGGTCGCGTCAGGCGCTCGCGCAGGCGTACGAGCCGCACCGGAGGCTCGTCCGAGCTCGCCTGCAGGTGGGCGAGGGCGTCGTCGAGCGCGTCACGGAGCAGCTCGCTCGCTTGGTCAGGAGATGTCGACCGGACGAACCAGCTCATGCAGTGCCTCCACCTGCCGATCGGACCTGGGGCCGTACGCTTGACCCCCGGCGGCAGAAAGCGGCACGCTGACCGTCATGCAGAGCTTTCGCGCCCGTGTCCTCACGCCCGACCTCGACGGTCCCGGCTCCCACCCCTTGCGCTGGATCCCCGACGCGCACGTCGTCATCGACGATGCGGGCCGACTGGTCGAGGTCGCGCCCTACACCGGCCAGCCGGTCGACGAGGATCTCCGCCCGGGGGTGCTCCTGCCTGGCTTCGTCGATGGCCACGTGCACTACCCCCAGACCCGCATCGTGGGCTCCGCCAGCGGTCCGCTGCTGGAGTGGCTTCAACGCTCGACCTTTCCGGAAGAAAGCCGATTCTCGGATGACACCCACGCTCGGGAGGTCGCTCGGATCTTCTGCGCGGCCCTCGCGAGCGCGGGCACGACCCTGGCGTTCGTCTACGCGAGCCGCCACGAGACCGCCGCGGACGCCGTGCTGGACGCCCTCGATCAGGCGGGGCTGCGGGCGCTCGTCGGACCGGTGTGGATGGACGCCCGCTCACCCGACGCCCTGACCATCTCCGCCGAGCGCTCCGAGGAGGCCGTGCGCCGCCTCGCCGATCGCTGGCACGGCCACGACGATCGCCTCCAGGTCGCGGTCATCCCGCGCTTCGCAGTCACCTCGTCCGAGGCCGGGCTGCGCCGTGCCGGCGACCTCTCCCGCGAGCTGGGGCTGTGGGCGACGACCCACCTGGCCGAGAACACCGCCGAGTGCGACACCGTCGCGGAACTGTTCGGCCGCCGCTACCTGCAGGTGTACGAGGACGCCGGGCTCGTCCACGACCGCTCCGTCTTCGCCCACTGCATCCACCTCACCGACGCCGAGTGGGACCGCTTCGCCGCGGCCGGCGCGGTGGTCGCGCACTGCCCCGACAGCAACGCCTTCCTGGGCAGCGGCAACATGCCCACCGGTGCGGTCGTGTCGCGCGACATCCCCGTCATCATCGGCACCGACGTGGCCGCCGGACGCAGCTTCCGGGTGCCGCGGATCCTGTCGTCCGCCTACGACAACGCCCTCGCCGCGGGTCACGAGCTCACCCCGGCCACCCTGCTGTGGTGGGGCACCCGCTCGGGCGCGCTCGCGCTGGGTCACGACCACATCGGCGCCGTCGCCCCTGGCCTCGATGCGGACCTGGTGCTGGTCGACGTACCGCCCTGGGTGGACGACGCCGACGGCGTGCTCGCCTGGACCCTCTTCTACGCGGACGCGCCCCTGCCGCGTCGCACCTGGGTCCGCGGGCGCGTGATCTGGGACCGGGACGCACACGCGGCACGAGGCGGGGTGTTCCCTTGGGATCTGCCGGGATAGACCCCCATGTCCCCGCTCCGTCCACCGCCAGCCGCGGTCCCGCCATCTCCCCCCGCCTCCCCACGGTCGTGCTGTTGCTGGGTGCCCTCGTCGGCGCTGCGGGGTGTGGTCTGGCCGGGCCCGGAGCCCCCCAGGCCGCAGACGTCCGCGCCGCCGCGGTCCGCTTGGAGGTCGCCCTGGATCGCGCCACCGACGCCCACACCGCTGGTCGCCACGAGGAGGCCGTCGCCGCCTGGCGGGACGCCCACCTGGCCTGGGACGAGACCCTGGCTCCGGGCCTCGAGGCGCGGATCGGCGCGCAAGAGGTGGTCTCGCTGGAGCTGCACCTGGCGCGGATCCGGGCGGCCATCGACAGCCCGGGCGCCGACGTGAAGGTCCGGGTGGAGCAGTTCGGTCAGGCGCTCGACAGCCCGCTCAGGTCGCTGCCTCCGGCGCCAGATCCCCAGGTTCCAGCGGGGGATCCGGCTGCGGGCCCGACGGGTTCGGGTCCGACGAGTCAGGTGACGTCGGGGGGCTGACCCGCGCGGCGGCCTGCTCGGACAGGGCGATCTGCTGCTGCTCGAACCAGCTGGCGACCTCGTCATCTCCGAGCGCCACGTAGGCGAGCCACGCCCCCAGCGGCAGCAGCGGGGTCAGGCACAGCCCCAGGCCGATGACTGCCAGCAGGCCGCGCCCCACCGGCCGCCCCTCCCGCAGACCGCTGGCCGCGACGACCGGGACCAGCGCCCCGACCGCCGTCAGCCCCACGCCCACCCCGAACACCGCGATCGGCAGGCTCCAGTCCCCGCCGAGCAGGGGATCGAGCAGGGTGATCCCGGCCATCAACGCCGCGGTACACAGGCCCGAGGCCGCGGCGAGTGTTGCGAGGAGCAACAAGGCCACGGACGCGGTGCGCACGGCGGGAGGTGGAGGTAGAACGGGGGTCACCACGCGAGCCTAGCGACCGGGAGCACCCATGGCGAACAACCCCTTCGAGGCCCCCACCCACCACGGCGGAGCCGCCACGCCCGGCACCTCGGGCGATGCCTGGGCCGAGGGCGACATCCTGGTCACCGACCCCCACGCGGTGCTGCCGTGCGTCTGCGCCAGGTGCGGGACGTCCGAGGGCGTCGAGCACGTCAAGCTCAAGGCCCAGTGGGTGCCCATGTGGGCGCGCATGACCATCCTGCTCTCGCCGCTGGTCTACCTGATCGTCTTCTTCATCGTGAAGAAGGGCTGCGAGGTCCAGGTCGGCCTGTGCGAGAGCCACCGCACCCAGCGCAAGCTCGGTCAGATCGGCGGCGCGGTGGCCCTGATCGCGGGTCTGTTCGCGCTCCTCGGCGGCGCCTTCCTGGCCGAGATGAACGAGGCGCTGATCCTGCCCGCGATCGGCGGCGGCTTCGTCCTGCTGATCGTCGGACTGGTCATGCTCGTGGTCATGGCGGTCCCGCTCCGCGTCCAGAAGATCACCGCCGACCGGGCGGAGTTCAAGGGCGCCCACGCTGGCCTGCTCCAGGCGGTCGGCGGCGGCGGCCTCTGATCGCCGCTAGCCCTCGACGGCCTTCTTGACCTCGTCGAGGTGGCCGTGGTCGCCGTCGCCCATCTCGACCTTGCCGTCGGGGAAGTACTCGGTCCAGCGGCGGTCGACGAGGGCGCGCGTGTCGTCGTCCACAAAGAGCTCCTCGGCGTAGGAGGCCTTCTTTCGACTGTCGATGAGGATGGTGCCCTCGTAGACGATGTGGTGTCGCTTCACCCGGGTGCGCTGGGCGTGGATGTCCGCGGCGGGCTCGAAGCGGGTGAAGATCGCCCACAAGAAGCGGATGTTGCTGGCGGCGACCCGCTCGGCGTTGTCGACCAGGCAGACCAGCGGCCAGTCGGGGAAGGCGTCCTTGACCTGCTCGGCGAAGTCCGGCGCCTCGGCATGGGAGGGGCCCTCGACCAGGAGCACGCCGCCGCAGAAGGGCACGGCGTTGCGCACGCCCGGCGGCAGGGTCTCCGGCCGGGTGCGGGGCAGGGCGCGCCAGGGATTGCCCAGGCCGAGCATGATGCCCTTCGAACCCAGGTTCACCTCGGGACCGGTGTAGTCCAGCGTGTCCATGCTGACGTTGCTGACCACGTACAGATCGGTCTCCGGGTTGAACCGGCACAGCAGGTGCTCGAGCAGGGCCTTGGGGTCGGTGAGGTCCACCGGGCTGTCCACGACCAGGAGGAACTTGGTCAGCGAGAGCTGACCTTCGCCCAGGATCCGGAACGCCGCCTGCACCGCCTCGCGCTGGTAGCGGGTCTTGACGACGGCGCTGGCGAGGCTGTGGTGGCCGGTCTCACCGTAGGACCACAGCTGCTCGATGTTGGGCATGACCACCGGGAACAGCGGCGAGAGCAGCTCCTGCAGGTAGTCACCGATGTAGAAGTCCTCCTGGCGGGGCTTCCCGACCACGGTCGCGGGCCAGACGGGCCGCCGCTTCCGGCAGACGGCGTCCACGTTGAACACCGGATAATCGTGGACGTAGCTGTAGTATCCGTAGTGGTCGCCAAACGGACCCTCGGGGCGCACCTCGTTGGGGGAGACCCGGCCGACGATGGCGTACTCGGCGTTGGCGATGAGGCGGTGGGGGCCGGCGGGGTTCTTGGCGACCGGGATCCGCTCGCCGGCGAGCAGGCTGGCCAGCATCAGCTCGGGCACGTTCTCGGGCAGCGGCGCGATGGCCGAGAGGACCAGGGCCGGCGGACCACCTACGAACAGGGTCACCGGCAGGTCCTTGCCCTGCTCTCGGGCGATGTGGTGGTGGAAGCCGCCGCCCTTGCCGATCTGCCAGTGCATGCCGGTGCTGGCGTCGTCGTAGCGCTGGATGCGGTACATCCCCAGGTTGTGGCTGCCGTCCTCGGGATGCTCGGTGTAGACCAGCGGCAGGGTGACGAAGAAGCCCCCGTCCTGCGGCCAGGACTTGATCATCGGGATGTCCATCAGCTTCGGCGGCGTCTCGACCACCTCGGTCACCGGACCGCCGCTCACCGGGCGCATGCCCAGCCGGGTCGCCTCCCAGAAGAAATCCCGCTGCCCCCAGAGCTTTCCGACGGTGGGGGGCACAAGCTCGTGCAGCAGTCCGACCGCGCGCTCTACGAAGCGCTTGGGACGGGGCCCGAACGCGCGCTCGACCCGACCGATGCTCCCGAAGAGGTTCGTCACCACGGGCACGTCGTGCCCCTTCACGTTGCTGAACAGCAGCGCCGGCCCGCCCGCCGCGATCACCCGGCGGTGGATCTCGGCGAGCTCCAGATCGGGGTCCACCTCGGTCGTGATCTCGACCAGGTCGCCCTCGCGGCGCAGGATGTCCATCAACGTGGGGATGTCGCGCACGATCACGGTGGCCTCCGAAGATGCACGGCTAACCGCGATCGGCCGCGACGTTGTGCGGTGCCGTCGACTGCTGCGGAGGTCGCGTGAACGGGCCGTGGCGGAGCCTACACCCCGGGGGCGGTAGATCATTTTCCATGTCCGGGCACCTCGCGCGTCAGGGGGGTGGAAACGGGAGGTCCACCATGCGCCATGCGCCCCTGCTGCTGCTGCTCGCCCTGCTCGGCAGTCCTGCCCTCGCCGGCACCGACTCCGACGGCGACGGCATCGACGACATCGACGAGCTGTCGGGGGACTCGGACGGTGACGGCACCCCCGACTACCTCGACGACGACGACGACGGCGATGGCTACCTGACCAAGGACGAGGGAACCGTCGACACCGACGGCGACACGACCCCCGACTACCTCGACACCGACTCCGACGACGACGGCGTGCTCGACGAGGACGAGCGCGACGAGGACCGCGACGGCGACGGCGACGACAACCGGATCGACAGCGACGACGATGGCGACGGCTACTCCACGATCGTCGAAGGCGACGAGACCGTCGACACCGATGGGGACACGCTCCCGGACTACCTCGACGCTGACTCCGACAACGACGGCGTCGACGACTCCGAGGAGCTCGACACGGACACGGACGGCGACGGCAACGACAACCGGCTCGACAACGACGACGACGGCGACGGGTTCGGCACGGTGGCCGAGGGCGACAACACGATCGACACCGACGAGGACGGCACCCCCGA
>CALATR010001035.1 GCA_937891875.1 uncultured Pseudomonadota bacterium
CGACGACAGCATCTACATCGCCGACATGGCGAACCAGCGGATCCGGCGGATCGACAACGACGGCATCATCGACACGGTGGCCGGCACCGGCCAGCACGGCTTCAACGGGGATGGACCGGCGCTCGAGACCATGCTCGCGAGCCCGGCCCTGCAGCGCGCAGAGCCCGCGTTCAAGCTGGACTACCACGAGGGGAGCCTCTACCTGGCCGACACGCACAACGGTCGGGTGCGGCGCTTCGACATCGAGGCCGGCACCATCACCACCATCGCCGGCATGGGGGAGACGCCGCCCGACTCCGCCAACGGGGTGACCTGCACCAGCGGCTGCGGCTACAGCGGCGACGGCGGGCCGGCGACCGAGGCCATGCTCCAGACCCCGTCCGACGTCGCGGTCGGGCCCGACGGCACCGTCTACATCGCCGACACCGACAACTCCTGCATCCGGGCGGTCAGCCCCGACGGCACCATCGACACCTTCGCCGGCGTCTGCGGAACACCCGGGTTCGACGGGGACTTCGGGCCGGCGGACGAGGCCCTGCTGGACCGGCCGTTCGGCGTGTCGGTCGACAACGACGGGGCGGTCTACATCTCGGACACCTACAACAGCGTGGTGCGGAAGGTGGTCCCGGAGTGAGACCCGTGGCCACCGGGCTCGTCGGCGTGCTGGCCCTGCTCGCGGCGGGCTGCGGGCCGGCCTGTGAGGCGGGGCGGGTGTGCACCATCGCGGGCGTCGGCACCCTCGGCTTCAACGGCGACGGGCTGCCCGCCGACGAGACCTGGCTGTCCTCGCCCACCAGTGTGCTGACCGATGCCGACGGCACCGTGCTCATCGTCGACTTCTCCAACATGCGGATCCGCGAGCTCACCGCCGAGGGGACCATCGAGACCCGGGTGGGCATCGGCGAGCACGCCTACAGCGAGATCGGCGCGGATCGACTCGAGACGCCCCTCGAGAACCCCATCGACGCGGCGTACGGGCCGGATGGCCTGCTCTACCTGGCCCCGCTGCACGAGGGGCGGGTGATCCGGGTGGGGGCGCACGACACCATCGAGGTGGTCGCAGGAACCGGGGAGATCGCGGACGGGGTGCACGGGGGCGCGACGCTGGAGACACCCATGGGCTACGTCGCCGGGATCGCGTTTGGACCGGATGGGAGCTTGTACGCTGCGGACCAGACGTTCAGCCGGGTGCGCCGGGTCGGGCCGGACGGGCGGGTGGAGTGCGTGCTGGGCCTGGGTCAGGCCGGGGAGAACGGCGTCGGAGCCGGCCCGGAGACCGCGCTGGCCTATCCGGAGCGGATCGTGGTGGACGCGCCACGCAGTCGCCTGCTGGTCGCCGACGCGGGCAACCACCGGGTGCTGGCGATGGATCTGGACTCCCTGCAGACCGAGGTGGTCGCGGGAACGGGGGTCGAGGGGTTCAGCGGGGACGGCGGGGCGGCCGTGGACGCACAGCTCAGCCTGCCGATGGGGCTGGCAGTGCAATCGGACGGGCGGGTCTACGTGTCGGACTTCGGCAACCACGTGGTGCGTGCCGTCTTCCCGGACGGGACGATCGACACGGTGCTGGGGGATCCGGAGGCGGAGGACGCGCGCGCGGTGGCCTGGCCGCTGCAGGCGCGGATCCACGGACCCGCTGGACTGCACCTGACCGCGGAGGGGGACCTGCTGGTCGCCGAGCGGGCCGGGCATCGGATCGCGCGCTTCGTTGGGGCCGATCATGCGCCTTGAAGCGTCACTCCTCCTGGTCCTGGCCGGGTGTTCCGCCCAGCGCGTCGCCCTGGTGGACGCGACCGCGTGGGAGGTGCTCGATGCCAGCGAGGACCCGTTCGACGACGCCCCCACCGGCACGACCTGCTCGCCGTCCGCGGTGGCGGTCGAGGTGGAGGACGGCGAGCCCGTGCTCGAGATCAGCACCGACACCTGTCCCTACGTGCTCCTCGGCCAGCCGACCCTGGAGCGGGTTCGGGCGGGGGACCTGATCGTCGCCAGTGCCGCCCATGACGAGCTGGAGTCGGACGAACCGGCGGAGGGGCACCTCGGGCTGGCGGTGGGCGACTGGACGGTGCTGGACGCCCGCGAGAGCATCCCTTCGGCGGCGGCGGACCTGGACGGGGCCCTGGTCGCGGAGGCGGACCTCCCGGCGGGCTCGCTCGTCACCCTGCACCTGCACAACCATGGAGCGAACACGTGGACCGTCAGCGCGGTGACCAGCGGACCTCGGGGACTGGAGTGAGGCGCTGGGGCGTGCTCGGGGGGATCGGCCTGCTGCTCTGCGGGTGCGGCGGCGGCGAAGAGGTGACGTTGCTGGCGGATCAGCTGGGAGGCGGCGTGCTGTGTGTGCGCGCCCCCGCCCCGGATGACGTCTGGGTCGCGGGAGCAGCACCGAGCGCGTCCGAGGGGCCGACCCTGCTGCACTACGACGGGTCGACGTGGACCGCGCTGGACACGTCTGCGTGGGCGGGCGGCGAGCTGTGGTGGGTGCACCCCATGGCCGACGAGATCGTGGCGGTCGGACACGAGGGGCTCCTGCTGCACGGCCCGCCCGAGGGCCCGCTGGCCGGGGTGGACGGACCGACCGCCGAGACCACGTTCTTCGGGGTGTGGGGCGCCTCCGCGGACGATGTCTGGGCAGTGGGTACCGTCGACGATGACGAGCCCCACGCGGTCGCCTGGCGGCGGCAGGGGGGCGACTGGACCGAGGTGGACCTGTCCGGGCTGACGCTCGGCGACTCCCTGTTCAAGGTGCACGGCACGGCGGCGGACGACGTATGGCTGGTGGGGAGCGACGGGGTGGCGCTTCACTGGGACGGGACCGCGCTGACCGCGACGGACACGGGACACCCGACGGCGCTGCTGCTCACCGTCGACGCGGGCGCGGACCCGGTGCTCGCGGTCGGCGGCACCGGCAGCGCGCTCCTGCTGGAGTGGGATGGACAGGCCTGGAGCGACGTCACGCCGGCCTTCCAGCCCGCCTACAACGGCGTCTGCACCGGCGCGGGCGCGGCCTGGGTGGTCGGCCGGACCGGGGCGCGGGCGGAGCGGGTCGACGGGAGCTGGATCACCGACCAGGACCGCGAGCTCCAGCCGGCGATCCGCGACGACTGGCACAGCTGTGCGATCGACAGCGACGGTGGTCTGTGGATGGTGGGCGGACGCATCGGCAGTCGGCCCCTGATCGACGGCGTCATCGGCTACCAGGGCCCCGCCGAGCCCCCCACGTGGCCGTGAGCGCGCGCTTCGTGACGCTGCTCGTCCTGGCCGGGTGCGGCGGTCCGCCCCCGGCCCCGTCGCCAGCTCCTGCCGACCTGGCGCCCGAGCCCCGGGTGCGCGAGGCGGCGCTTCCCCCCGCCGATGCGCCCTATGTCGTCATCCTCGGGGTGGCGCAGGACGCGGGCCACCCCCAGGCGGGCTGTACGAAGGCGTGCTGCGCCAAGGCCCACCAGGATCCGGCTGCAGGCCACCGGGTGGTGTCCCTGGGCCTGGTCGACGGCGACCAGCGCGTGCTCATCGACGCCACCCCCGACTTCCGCAGCCAGCTGTACGACCTCTCGCCCTCGGGCCGGCTCGACGCGGTGTTTCTCACCCACGCCCACATCGGCCACTACAGCGGGCTCGTGCACCTGGGTCGCGAGGCCATGGGGTCGGACGCCGTGGAGGTCTACGCCATGCCGCGCATGAAGGCGTTCCTGGCGGCAGATCGGCCGTGGTCCCTGCTGGCGGACCAGGGCCACGTGTCGCTGCAGGACCTGCGCGAGGACGAGCCGGTGCAGATCACCGATCGCATCCAGATCACCCCTTTCCTGGTGCCCCACCGCGACGAGATCAGCGAGACGGTCGGCTACCGCATCCAGGGCCCGGACCACGCGGTCGCCTTCGTGCCCGACATCGACAAGTGGGAGCGCTGGGATCACCCGGTCGAAGACCTCGTCGCCACGGTCGACGTGGCCCTGCTGGACGCGACCTTCTTCGCCAACGGCGAGATCGGCAGGGACATGGCGCTGATCCCGCACCCCTTCGTGTCCGAGAGCATGGCGCGGCTGGGCGATCTGCCGCCCAGCGAGCGGGCGAAGGTCTGGTTCATCCACATGAACCACACGAACCCCCTGCTCGGCGAGGACGGAGAAGCCCGCCGGACGGTGCGTCAGGCGGGCTTCGAGGTGGCCGAAGAGGGGCGGTTCATCGGGCTGTAGCGTCGGGCTGGTGGTGCCCTACCAGCCGTCCGCGTCGGGACCGCTGTACGCGCCGATGCCGCAGCGGCTGCCGTCGGGGTCGTACATCGTGGGGTCGCCCAGGTTGCGGACCGCCGAGCTGGTGGTCAGCTCCAGGTCCCAGTCCTCGACCGCCGCAGGGAGGACGTCGGTGAAGCCTGGGTTCAACGCCTTGTTTCCGTTGGAGGAGGTGTAGGACGAGGCGGAC